>JBIIHD010000010.1:0-12722 GCA_044236095.1 Crocinitomicaceae bacterium
ATCAATAATCCAGAGCACAAATCTAAAATTGACTTTTTAATTTTCTGTACTGAAGGATTAGACTACAAAGCACCCACAACAGCTAGTACGCTTCACTTCAAATTAGGTCTTAACGAAAATTGTGGTTGCATTGATATGCCAATGGGTTGTTCTGGTTACATTTATGGTTTGAGCCTGGCCAAATCAATCATTCTTTCTGGTGATGCTAACTGTGTATTATTTATAGCAGCTGACATTCCGACAAGCGTTATTCATTCAGAAGATTTTGATTTGCGTGCTCTGTTTGGTGACGCAGGTGCAGCAACTATAATTGAAAAAAGTGAAGTTGGTGAAATTGGAAAATTTGTTTTTGGAAATGACGGTTCTGGCGTAAATAACTTACTAGTTGAAAGAGGGTCAACAAGATCTCCTTTAGACATTGACTATTTAAATCATTACGCTCATGAGCCCGAAAATTTAGCACATGGTAGAATGACAATGAATGGATTGGAAATAACTCGTTTTTCCTTAGAAAAAGTTCCTACACTGCTTGATCAAACATTAGAAAAGAACAATATTTCATTTGATGAAATCGACCTTTTTGTTTTTCATCAAGCCAGTTCCATCATATTAAAATCGTTAAAGAGAAAATGCAGAATCCCTGATTCAAAATTTTACGTATATTTAGAAGACGTCGGAAATACCGTTTCATGTACAATTCCAATTGCTCTTTATCATGCAGAAAAAGAAAATCGGTTAAAACGAGGTGATAAAGTAATGCTTCTGGGTTTTGGAGTCGGATATTCTTGGGGAGGAACAATTTTAACCTGGTAAATTTAATTTTTATGATTCTCTCAAAAATGTCCTCTACTCTATCCGAAAGCGTTGTTTATAGTGCCCATTGGCTCAAGGATATTCCAACTTTAAATGAGCTCATTGGAAAATCAATTTCATTTAATTTTTCCGGTAAATTAGTTTGTCAAGTTTGTGAAAAGGAAACCAAAAAATTCTTTGGTGAGGGTTTTTGTTATAAATGTTTTATAAATGCACCTCAAGCTTCACCATGTATTTTAAAACCTGAGCTTTGTCGCGCTCATCATGGAGAAGGAAGGAATCAAGACTGGGAAGAACGTAATCACAATCAACCCCATATTGTCTATTTGGCAGCGACAGATGTAGTTAAAGTTGGTGTAACTCGCGTAAACCAAATTCCTACTCGATGGATAGATCAGGGAGCAAGTTCTGCAATCATTTTCGCTGAGACACCTAATCGTTATGAAGCGGGTGTTTTAGAGGTCGCGTTAAAATCTTTTTTTTCGGACAAAACGAACTATAAAAAAATGCTTCAAAATGAAATTGATCTATCAATTGATTTAATAGAAGAGAAATGGCAAACAGTTGAACAACTCCCCTCTGATTTGCAAATGTATATTTCCGAAAATGACGAAATTACAGCTCTTCAATATCCTGTTGAAAAATACCCGGCCTCAGTTAAAACCGTTAATTTCGAAAACACGAATCATTTTCAGGGAATTCTTACGGGAATTAAAGGCCAGTATTTAATTTTTAATAATGACTTTGCTCTAAATGTAAGAAAACACACAGGATACGATGTCGAAATTAGATTTTAACTAAATTCTCGAGCTTATTTTGTAATTGCTGACAATAGTAAACATCAACCGTTAATCCATATCTAGCTTCATCTATCTTTTGAAAAATATCCTTCAAAATTTCAATTTTTGCTGACCCATTCATTTTTTGAGATAACAAGTCCATTTTTTCAATTCTCGTTAAACGTCTTTCTTGTTCGCCCACTTGAAAATCAAGCCATTTTTCTAACTCCACCGAGAGTAACATTAAATACTCTTTTGGATCATCAAGTTTCAAATTTAATTGATCCAAATTGATTACGTAATCAGGATAATCAACCGAACTCGATATTACTTCTTTTTTAATTTCCGTTTCTTCCTCTTTTTTTTGTTTTTTTGAATTAATTCTGGAATTATCCTCGGTTTTTAAATATCTAAAAATCAAGAAAAATAACAAAGGCAAACCTAATCCCATACTTATCCATATAATATTACGCTCTAACCAATTTTTAGATTCCTCAACCTTGCTCTTTTTACTTGTTAATCTTTTGGTTGCCTCATCTTTTGCTTTTTCTTTATTGAACCCCGGTGTTAACTCAACATTAAATTCAATAGGATCGGCTTTGGTTTCAATATATTTATCCGATTCTAGGTCAAAATAGGAAAAAATGAATTCAGGTATTTTCAACTTACCACTATCAAGCATTTGAATATTATATTCGATTGTCAAGCTTCCATCAGCTCCTTTCTCATTAAATTGAAAATCCTCTTTAATGACTGGATCACCATACAATTGCATTCCAGATGGCAATTTCAATTCGGGAATTTCAATACTATGTATATTTCCGTATCCTGAAAATACAACGGATAAAACTGCTACATCTCCTTGTTTCTTAGCTGATTTTTTTAAAACTCTTTCCATTGAAATTTTCCCAACACTTCCGTTGAAAGAATTGGGTTTCCCATCCGGCAAAGGCTTTATTTTAATTTCTACCGATTCAGAAACAACGCGTTCTCGATCCACAAAATTTCCTAAAGTCAGCTCAAATGGTTCGATCGTAAAAACTCCCTCCTGAGCTGGAAAACAAATACTTCGATCGTAAAAAAAGGAATAAAAACGTTTGTCTTGAAAATTTTTTAATTCAACATTGGTAGTCTCTGGATTTCGAAGTTTATTTTTATCAGGAATACTTTTCGAAAGATATTCTTTATAATTTTCAAATAATTCGGGCTCAAATTGAGAAAAAACTCTTGCATTCAATTTAACTGCCTCCCCAACGTAAACCTCGGATTTATTCATTTCAATCAACCCAAAAGCTACCTTGTTAGCCAGCTTTTTAGCTAATGGCGCATTGTTTACATTAGACGAGCTTTGATTTTGAGATCCTTTACTAACTTTAATTACAATTTTATTTGAAGTGTAAATCTTATTGCCAACCTGAATTTTTGCAGGGCCGATGGTGTAGTCCCCTTCAGAACGAAAAAAACCACTTTCTTTTCTGTAAAAAACAGATGAAAACGAAGAGTTAAGTAATTGTTGAACTGCACCATTCATGACACCCGTAGATGAAAATCCACTCGGAATAGCAACTTGGAAATTACCACTTAAATTTGACTCTGCAGAAATAGTAATCACTTCGCCAACCTCGGGAAATGAATTGTCTACTTTTAACGCAATTGCTTGAGCTTGAACAGTTAAGTTCAAAAAGAAAAAAATGAATAAAAAAATAACTATTTTCATCACCAATCTTTTCCAGATTTTGTATTAACTCCTTCTTTCTTTTGTTGATTGTTGATTTTACGCTTAGTTTCAGCTTCTTTTTTTGACAATTTATCTAACATGCGATCAACAGTACGATCTGGCAAATCACCCTTTGAATTATTCGAATCCTGCTTATCTGGTTTATCCTTTTCCTTCTCTTTTTGATTTTTATCCGGCTTATTTCCAGGAGGTGGGGTTTGGGGAGGATTATTTTTTTGATTTTGCTTATTTTGACGAATTGCTTCAGACAAATTATAACGCGTTTCAGAGTCGTTTGGATTTTTTCTCAATGCCTCTTTATAGGACTCAATCGCACCCTGAAAATTTTTTCTTCGCATTTGAGCATTTCCCAAATTATGAAAAACATCTGGAGAGAGGGACTTCTTTTTAGTTTCATCAATACCAGAACCGTAATAAGATTCAGCTTTGTCAAATTCTCCAGCTTTATAAGCAGCCTGACCTAATTCACTCGAAAAATCAATTGATTGAGGAGCTGATTGTTTAGCCTCCTCATATTTTTCCAATGCCCCTTTATAATTTCCACTCTTATATTCTTTTCTAGCATCGGATAATTTTGATTTCCAATCTTGCGAAAAAGAAAAGAACGTCAAGAAAATAAAGTTGCCTAAAATTAAAACCCTAATCCACATTTGTTTTCGATTTAAACCAATAACTTAAAACCCACAATGCATAAGAGATTAAAACAAACAAAAGGGGTATTTGATACCACGATTCATTTATTTCTATTTCCAAATTTCGTGAATTACCTCGCTTCATTTGGTTAATTTCTGTTAAGACTTGGTTCACATTAGGAAAAGGCTCTGAAGTAACAATTGCGGTTCCATTCAAATCAGTTGCCAATTTTTTAATAAAATCAGGGTTCAATTTACTAATTACCATTTCACGATTATCAGTTTGTTTATTTCCCAATCCCGGTTTTTCAATATCAACAGGTACTGGTCCTCCTTTGTCTGTTCCAATACCCAATATGGCAATCTCAACCTTTTTATCTGTTAATGAACTCACAATTGTATCCCCAAGACCTTCATGATCCTCGCCATCCGTAACTAATAATATTCCTTTAGAAGTTTTCAATTGAGTAAACATTTTATCTGAAATCGAAAGTGCTTCAGAAATGTTGGTTCCTTGTGCGGAAATCATATCCGATTGAATTTCTTGAATAAATAATTTTGCAGCATGATAATCCATTGTTAGAGGCAATTGAACAAATGCACTTCCGGCAAAGACACAAATACCAATGCGCTCTCCTGTCATTTGGTTTACCAACTGTGTTAATGCCCTTTTAGCGACCTCCAATCTTGTTGTACCATCAATATCCTTAACATTCATGGAATTTGATACATCCAAACAAACAACGAGTTCCAGGTTTTCTGCTTTGGTACTTTGTTTTACTTTACCCAAAAGTGGATTAGCCATGGCTATAATTAAGAAAAAGAAACAATTTCGAATCATTAAAAATTGGAAAATAACTTTTCTTGTTTGAACAGGCTGAAATAATAGTTTCTGGAATTTGGAATTCAATATATTTTTGGATAGGTTATTTCTATTTTTAAGAGAACGAAATTGAATGTAGAACAAGGCTGGAATAAAAAGTAAAAGGTATAATGCCTCTTGATGTTCAATTATCAACTTATCTTTTACTTCTTGATCTGAGGAAAAAAAATCTAATTGAAAAAGTAAAAGAGCAAAAAGTGCATTAAAAATCAGTTCATAAATAACCCAAGTCAACCAAAAGGATCTTAAATTGTATGTGTAAGAAACTTTATTCATTGCTTTTAAAGATTATTTTTTCAATACTGAAACACAAGATTGCAAACAGAAAGCTAAAATTTAAAAAAGAGGCGGGTGTGGCTGGTGGAGTTTTTTTGAATTTATTTGACATTAATTTCCTTCGTTCCATTTGGTTTATTTCCTGATAAATTTGCCTCAAACTTTTTTCATCAGTTGCTCTAAAATACTTTCCACCGGTTATATCAGCAATCGATTTCAATGTTTCCTCATCAATTTCGACCTTCATTGGTCGATTGACAATTCCAAAAATCGTTTGCTCCGGTATCGTTGCCATTCCATCCGTCCCAACGCCAATGGTATAAACCCTTACATTTTTTGCTTTTGCCAAATTTGCAGCTGTTATAGGATCAATTTCTCCTGCATTATTTGAACCATCAGTTAATAAGATGATTACTTTCGAAGGTAGACTATCATTACGCAGTCTTGAGACGGCTGTCCCCAAACCAACACCAATAGCCGTCATTTTTCCAAGTAAACTAGGATTTAACTCGTCTATTTGCTTCTTCAGTACTTCGTAATCCAATGTGGCAGGACAAGCAGTGTATGCCTCTTCTGAGTATACAACCAAACCAATACGATCTCCTTTTCGATCATCCACAAACTGCTTTGCAACTTCTTTTGCTACAATTAATCTATTTGGTGTAAAATCAGTAGCCAGCATTGAACCACTAACATCCATCGTTAAAACAATGTCAATTCCATTTTTATATTCCGTTTCAGCAGAATTATAATCCTCCCACCGGAATGGCTTTGCAAGAGCCAAAATAACAAACAAGATAGATATTCCTTGCAAAATAATTAAAACAGTTCGCAGTTTTTTAACCCATTTCAATTCAACTTTTCTTTGAGTCTTTACCGTTCCACTGAATTTAAAATCTCCTTTACGATTTTTCTCCTTGCGAAAAGAGAATAAATAAAATATAGGAATTAAAAGCAACAACAGGAGCCATAATGGCTGTAGAAAATCATATTCCCAAAACCTTATATTCCAATTAGTTAACATGATATTCTTTCACTGATTGTCTAATACTTTCTCTACCTTGATTATCTAATGACAGAATATACTGCTCTTCCAATATAGACTTGGCAAATTTCACCATATCAGCATGTTTTAATATAAATTCAATTTGTAAGATTAATTGACGAGACAACTTTTTTTGATTTAATAAAATGATTGTTTCGGTAGTTGTTTTCTCCAAAAGATTTAAATTGTAGAAGGTTGAAAAATAGGAACGTAAAATAAAAGATAATTCGACGAAATGTTCTTTATGTCTTTCTTTATTCCAAAGCTGAAGTTTTTCTAATTCATCGATGGCAAGTATTGCACGTTCACTCAAGCTCAAATCTCGCAGTATCTTTTCTTGTTTTTTCTTACGTACCCTACGAGCCATGATAAAAATAATGATCAAAACCAAAACGACTGTGGCTATAATCAATCCATAAAAAATAGTATTCGATTTTTGTTTTTCTTCCTCCGCTTTTTTCTCTGCTTCTTTTACATCTATAAAAGACTCTCTAATTTCATAAATATCTTTTCCTTCCACTTTATCAACTAACCTCGACTCAATTACGGCACTGTCGAAAACTAGCTGCTTACCTTCGAGTTTAAATGGAATTGAAGGAAAAACAAAAGTTCCACTATCCCATATTACTGCTTTCACTGATCCTTCCCACAGATTTGTATTTACTTTTTTTTGATTGAATGAAGTAATTTCAACTTTATCTAAAACACGTTCAAATTGACCTTTATCGTTTTTCATGCTAAATGGAAGTGAATCTAACTTATCTGCAATGGAAAACGAATTTCCAGAAGGAATTTGAACGGATAACGAAATATCGAATGGCTCTCCTACCAGAACAGGATTTTTAGAAACTTTGATTGATGCCTTTTGTTCAAAAGACAAAAATGGGGAAAAGATCAAAAAGCATAAGAAAAAGTATCTCATCGTTTTTTAAAAAATTGATGTAAAGGTTTGACAAAATCCTCTGCTGTTTTTAAAATCAAATGCTCTGCTCCCATCCTCTTTAACTCATGATTCAATCGTGTTGATCTAAAGTCAACCTGTTTTGAGATAAATCTTCGGACTTCCGGAATACTCGTATCCACCCAATGTTGTTCACCTGTTTCCGCATGATAAAACTGAATAATTCCCATATTAGGGATTTCTTCTTCTAAGGAATCAATCACTTGAATCGCAATTGTGTCATGCTTTTTAGACATCCATCGGAGAGAATCTAAATAATTGGAATCATCAATAAAGTCGCTGATGACAAAAGCTATTGATCTTTTCTTAATTCGGTCTCTAAAATGATCAAGACCTAATTTAATATTTGTTTTTTTTCCTGTTGGATTTAGACTTAAAAGCTGATGCAAAATATACAATGCTTGTTTTTTTCCTTTCGCCGGTGGAATATACTTCTCGATACAATCAGAAATAAAAACAGCCCCGAATTGGTCATTATTGGCCAAAGCCGAAAAAAGCAAAACTCCCATTACTTCCAAGGCTAGCTCTTTTTTAGTCTTCAAAGTACTACCGAAATCCCCTGATGCAGAAACATCTACTACAAAAACCAATGTTAATTCGCGTTCTTCTTCAAAGACCTTTACATGTGGATCTTTGTATCTAGCAGTAACATTCCAGTCAATTGAACGAACATCATCGCCAAACTGATAAGGCCGAACTTCGCTGAACGTCATTCCCCTTCCTTTAAATGCCGCGTGATATTCGCCAGAGAATAGATTCTGCGTAAGTCTTTTAGACTTAATTTCAATTTCTTGAATTTTTCTTATGATTTCTGACGTTTCCACAAAAATCAATTCAATCAAGGAACCTCAACTCGAGCAATAATTTTGGAAACAATGTCTGATTGAGTTACATTTTCAGCTTCCGCTTCAAATGTTAAACCTATTCTATGACTTAAAACATCAGCCGCAATGCATCGAACATCCTCAGGTATAACAAAACCTCGCCCATTCAAAAATGCCATTGTTTTCGCTGCAAGTGCTAAATTTATTCCACCGCGAGGTGAAGCACCAAAACTCAACCAATTTTTCATTTCTGGCAAACCATATTCTCCAGGATTTCTAGTTGCTGAAACTAAATCAACGATATATTGCTCTATTTTTTCATCAACATACACCCTACGAACCAAGTTCTTCGCTCTTTGAATATCATTATGCGTCAATACTTTATTTGCCTTTGGCATACCATCCGGATGAATATTTGATCGAATAATGATTTTTTCTTCTTCCTTACTTGGATATTGTAATTGAACTTTTAACATAAAACGGTCAACTTGAGCCTCAGGCAATGGGTATGTCCCCTCTTGATCGATTGGGTTTTGAGTTGCTAAAACTACAAAAGGATTAGGAAGTGAAAAAGTCTCCTCACCCAATGTAACTTGTCTTTCTTGCATCGCTTCAAGGAGTGAACTCTGTACTTTTGCTGGAGCCCTATTAATTTCATCAGCTAAAACAAAGTTTGCGAAAATAGGACCTTTTTTGACGTTAAACTCTTCTTTCTTTTGATGGTAAATCATGGTTCCCGTAACATCAGCAGGAAGTAAATCCGGTGTAAATTGAACTCTACTAAAAGTTAGATCCAACGAATCGGACAGGGTCTTAACAGCTAATGTTTTAGCCAATCCGGGTAGACCTTCCAATAATATGTGACCTTCGGCAAGAAGTCCTATCAATAATCGATCTATCATCACTTTTTGGCCAATTATCACTCTTGAAACCTCTTCCCTGATTCTATTAATTCCAATTATTTCAACTTGAATTTCTTCATTCAGAATGCGGATTGATTCTGCTGGATTTGTGATGTCTTTAATTTCTTCCATTGGCATGATTTAGTAACATGCAAAATTGAGAAAGTTAAAAAGTGTATTTTTTAAATCGCTGTTAATTAATGTTAAGCATTAACAAGGATTAGATTTTGCAAATTCTTTCTAATTTTAGCAAAACGAATGATAACATGGAAATCAGAACATGTCAAGAATGTGGACACAAACTTTCAGGTAGAAAAGATCAGAAATTTTGCAGTGATTATTGTCGAAATAGCTTCAATAATAAATTAAATGAAGATTCCAACTCAACTGTTCGTAAGATAAATGGTATTTTGAGAAAAAACAGAAGAATTCTCGTTAAGCTAAATCCTGATGGAAAATCAACAGTTGATTCACTGACCTTGGCCGAAGAAGGTTTTAATTTTCACTATTTCACAAATATTTTCAAAACACAAAAAGGAAACTCCTATTTCTTTTGTTATGATTACGGTTATACTGAAATTGGTAACAATCAGTATTTTTTAGTGAAAAAGCAAGATTATGTGAAATGATTAATAATCATTGAATCCCAGAGAATAGTAAATTTTATTTTTTCTAACCTCATCTTTTCGAAAAACGGGATGTCCATCCTCACTCAGTCTAGGATAATGCGGAGTTTGGTGTTGAAATCTCTTTGGTAGAAAAGGAAGGTCGTGTAAAAATTTATTTTGAACGAAGTGACGTATATTCTCACTATCCGTTCCGAGTTGAAACCCTATGTTTTGATTGGAAAAATATAGAAAATCCGCTTCTACATAGGCTATCCCATGACTTGTTTTTCCATAAGGAAGAGTTGAAACATCCTTAAAGTATTTTGGATACAATTCTGATTTTAATTGTTTTGGAACACCTGTGGTTTCACCTGTCCAAATGAATAATCCACCACCCAATTTAAATATGGAATCATTCCAATGGACTTTCAAAATCCCTGTTCTAAATCGATCTGTTGCTATTCCGGCAAAAGCATCATTTTCATGTGAAATTGTAAATCTTTTTATTTGTAGACCAAAGGCACCTGATCGCTGAGAAGTGCCCGCATTATCTCTATACCAAATAGAAGAATAAGATACCGCATAATCGTGTTTTGATTGTTTAACCAATGGATTCAACTGCCAATTAACGTATTGATTTTGTTTACCAAAAAAACAAACCAATCCAAATGAATTTTTACTCTCAATAAAGGATTTCCTTTTTCCTAATGAAAATGGATAATAAGAAAGATTTGAACCTGCGTTAAACTGCAGATAAGCATACTGTAAGAAACAGTTTAATCGAATTCCATAGGATTTTTGATGGGAACCAAACTGGGCCAGAATAGTCAATTGAGTTCCTGTTGTTAGATTAAAGTTATTTTGAGATAATGAAAACTTTGATAGTAGAAAAAGCGAGAAAATTAAAGCTATCCTTCTATTCAACATAGCCATTAAATATCCAAAATAAAGCCAAACTTACTAATCAACGACCTGAAATTTGATGAAGCTTAGTTTCATTGAGAATAATAACTTTTCGAGTTTGAATATCAATTAGCCCGTCTTCTTTAAATTCTTTCAAAAATCGAATGAGAGTTTCAGTAGCTGTTCCAACATAATTCGCTAAATCTTCACGGGATAAATTAATCGGATCTTGACCATATACTTCTTGCAATTGCAACAACGAAGAAGCTATTCGTTCGCGTACTGATTTTTGAGCCATTTCGGTTATCGAGATGGCACGTTCTCCTAATTCTTTGGACAATCCTCTGATAATATCATTTCGGAATTCTGTATTAGAATCCATTGATTTAAAAAACTCATCTTTTGAGATGAAACAAACCGCACATTCTTCTAAAGTTTCAGCAGATACACGGTATTGATCACCACTTAACATTGCCCTAAAACCAATAATTTCTCCAGGTTTCGCAATGTGTATGATTTGTTCTTTTCCTTCATCTCCTCGCGTAAAAATTTTTACCTTACCATGATTTAAACAAAAAACACCTCTAGGGTATGAACCTTCAACAAATAAGGTGTCTTTTTTTTTATAATATGAGCAACCACGACTTCCCTCTAATTCTTTTAATTCTTCCGCGTTTAATTTCTCGATTAGAGAACTTGATTTGGCTTGGCAGTTTGAGCATGTAATACTTTTGTATGATTTAATAAGCATAACCAAATAAATTTAAGATAAAGTTAAAATGAATTTCTAAAATATTGGAATCAAATGAACCTAGGCAGTCAAAAAACTACCAACCCAGATTAATTTTGATTGAAAACCTCATTTTCTTGAAATTTATATGGAAGCTGTTCACGGTACAAATACTTTCTTTGTAAAGATTCAAAAGGTCGATAAATATAATAGGCAAAATTGTTGTTGACTCTAATTTTATCAACATATTTAAAGGTTAATTTAACTCTATTTTCAATTTTACCGGATCGAACATTTATCAAACCTAAATAAGAAAAACCATTGACCTCAAAAATAGCATAAATTGCTCCGGTCACTTTATCTTGAACCAAATTTTTCTTCCAACCCGATTTGCGCGGATTGTAATGATGGTAAATATTAACTGTGTCTAAAATTCTTCCTAATGCCGAGAAAATGAGTAGTCTATCTTTTGCATAATCGAAAATAAAAAGGGAATCATTTCGATGAAAAAGAGGCGCATAAGCTTCTTCGTAAAATAGTGATTGTGTAAAGTAATTAGCCCCCACCCAGATTTCTGCTTCTATTCCTGTTTCAATTTCTTTATTTTTCGCCCAAAGTTTCGTTCGAACATCCATCCATTTGTACTCAGATTTATATAATTCCATCATAAAATCATCTTCAATGTGCATCAATCTTTTATAGGTTGAATCAATTTTATCGAAGGTAAAATAATCAAATGCTGGATAGGCAGAGTTAAAATTATTGAGATACAATTTAGTTCGATTAGTATCGACAATTGGTGCAACATATTTCATGAAATAATCTTTTTCTAAAGTGGCTATTTGAATTTCATTTTCTTTAGAAACAATAGTAAAAACATTATTTTCACACAACACATGAGTATTTCCACGGAAATCACGAATGAGCTTTTCAGGGATATCCTCCAAAGGAAACGACGACTGCTCCTTGAAACCATCAAACAACACAATTTCACCGCCTTTTTTTATTTGTTTCGGATATGTCAGCAGTACAATTTTTCCATTTTTTTGAATCTCAAAATCAGCAACACTTAATCGATCCGAACTGTAAACCGTATCTGGAATACCTGGAGCTTTGATTACAATTTCTTTTAAATTCTGGAGTGATGAAGGTTTTAATACTATATCAAAAATTAATGTGTCATTTCGAGTTTCTTTCACTCTATAACCCTGTGAAAAATTTTCATATAGTGGATGATTAGTCGCAACTATCAATAAAGAATTAATGGGTGCTTTTAATTTAACATATCCTTTAGCATCAGAAATCGATCTATACAATGAATCTCCCTTTGTTCTTCCTGAATTCAATATTTGTATAGTCGTCTGAACATTTGGAATGGCCTCTCCGGTCTTTTTATCCAAAAAATGAAACGAAACTATTTGGGAATAAAAAGTATTGAAAGAAACAAGAAATAAAATACAAGTGAGAAATCGCATCATATCAATAAGATGCTATAAATCACAAATTCCATAAATTAGACTTTGAAACACCAGCCAAAAGTATCCTCTGCCCTACCTGTTTTAATGGCATCTAGGCGTTCTTTTATTCTATTTGACAGAGTTCGCGATTCCAATGGCGGTAATTCTATT
>JBIIHD010000186.1:0-3917 GCA_044236095.1 Crocinitomicaceae bacterium
ACACTATTTTGAGCTGGATGTAGTTTTTTAGCTAAATCAATTTCAGTAATGATTTCTAGTAAGGTTGTTAGTCGCGTTCGCGCTTCCGAATAGGCTTGAATGAATAAAGGAGTTGTCATCTTTTTTGGCGAAAATTAGTCATATTGAACTAGGATTGACGACAATTATTTATTCATTTTTTTGCATTTTTTTGTTGGATTAATTTGAAGTACTTAATATTGATTCACGTTTAAATCCGTTTTTTAAGGATTAAGTTTTAACCAATCATTTGCTGAAATAACCCGAATATGCTTATTGTCATTTATAAATAAATCCGTTTGATTAAGTGTTACTATTGTTCCTTCTTGCAAGCCTAAAAAGTCCATTGCTTCTTTCAATCCATTCATTTCACGTTGAAGATTATCCGAATTCAAGTCAAAACATGCTTGAACAACTTGTGTCACTTTTTCTTTCTCCTTCACTACAAAATCACATTCTCCCTTTTCCCGAAAGTAATAGAGGTCTATAAATTTTCGCCGTAGGGATAGGTAAATAATATTTTCGAAAAGGCTACCTTTATTTGAAATTTAATCAGCCCAAACACTCCATGGCTTTTTCTACCATTTTCTTTGATCCTACGTAATAAGGTATACGTTGATGTAATCGTTCTGGTTTAATTTCCAAAATGCGTTTTCGTCCCGTTGTTGCTAGGCCACCTGCTTGCTCTGCAATAAATGCCAGTGGATTACATTCATACAACAATCGCAACTTTCCTTCTGGTGCACTCAACACATCGGGGTAAATATAAATTCCTCCTTTGATGAGATTACGATGAAAATCAGCTACCAACGATCCAATGTATCTTCCGGAGTATGGCATTCCCGTCTGATTTTCTCTACTCTGACAATAATTGATATACTTACGCAAGCCTTCCTCACACTCAAAAATATTCCCTTCGTTCATCGCGTACAATCGACCATTTTCTGGTATTTTCATATTGGGATGAGATAAACAATATTCGCCAATTGAGGGATCTAACGTAAAACCATTCACTCCATTCCCGGTTGTATAAACCAACATCGTTGACGAGCCATATAGAACATATCCGGCAGCAATCTGATTGGTTCCTGTTTGTAACATATCCTCTAAAGTTGCTTCCGTTCCAACGGATGAAATTCTTCGATAAATAGAAAAAATGGTTCCAATTGAAACATTCACATCAATATTACTCGAACCATCTAGTGGATCAAAAAGCACCACGTATTTTCCATTTTTAGCCGATTCAGATTGAAATGCGACAAAGTCATCGTTTTCTTCAGATGCAATTCCACATACCTCTCCACCCAATTCAAAAGCTCGAATAAAAGCTTCATCAGCTACAACATCTAATTTCTGTTGCTCCTCTCCTTGAACATTCACCTCGCCCTGTGCACCCAAAATATGATCCACTAAACCGGCTTGGCGTACATCGCGGCTTACAATTTTTGACGCAATGGCAATATCATTCAATATACGTGATAATTCACCTGTTGCATAAGGAAAATCGGCCTGATTATAAAGAATAAATTCGGTGAGGGTAATAATTCGAGACATAAGAAAATTTTTGTTTGTAAATATCGAAAAAAAACAGAAATATCAGGCAATTCGCTTTAAGGATTCAGCCATTGATGGAGGAACAGCGATAGTCTTCCCCACTTCAGAATTAAAGCAAACTAAAACAGACCTTCCTTTCGTTCGGATTTCTCCGCAGACTTTTATCTCATATAACAATGAAATGCTTTTTTCACCAATATTATCCAAAGTCATGTAAACCTCAGGTTCATCATTTAAAAGTATTGGTTTAATGTAGTCAATTTCATTCCGAACCAATAAAACGCCTTCTTTGCGCCAATCCCAATTTGTTCCTACTAATTCTTTAAAATAATGAACACGAGTCATTTCGAAATAAGTCAGATAAACAGAATTATTCACATGCCCCATGACATCTAAATCGGCAAATCTGACCTGAATTTTAGCCGGAGAAATCATTTATTATCTAGTTTTTCGAATTCTGAATTATTACTGATATACTCAGGTACAATTTCTTTCATTTTTAATACAATTTGCTCATTTTGCTGCGATTCAAACAATTGAATTAAATCTGCTATCGATTGCAGCTGCTGTTCATTGTTTTCTTTTGTTTTCGCAATTAAAATTTGAGGATTATGGGTAGGAATTGTGTTTTCTTCAGATGCCAATAATTCTTCATATAATTTTTCTCCCGGCCTTAAGCCAGTTACCTTAATCTCGATATCTTTACCTATTTCCAAACCTGATAATTGAATCATTTTTTTTGCTAAATCGATAATTTTAACTGATTGACCCATATCAAAAACAAAGATCTCACCTCCCTGTCCCATGGATCCAGCCTCCAAAACCAATTGACAAGCCTCAGGAATAGTCATAAAAAAACGAGTGATTCGTTCATCCGTTATGGTTAAAGGTCCACCCTGTTCAATTTGTTTTTGAAAAAGTGGAATAACTGAACCATTCGAGCCAAGTACATTGCCGAAACGCGTTGTGACAAATTTTGTTTTACCAAGTTGATTTTTCGTTTGAGCATAGATCTCAGCTACACGCTTGGATGCTCCCATTACATTCGTAGGATTTACCGCTTTATCAGTTGAAATCATTACAAACTTTTTCACCCCAAATTCTAAAGATAAGTCTACCAAGTTTTTTGTTCCTTTCACATTTGTTAGAAGGGCTTCAGATGGATTATTTTCCATTAATGGAACATGCTTGTAGGCTGCAGCGTGAAATACGAATTCTGGTTTATAAAAGTCAAAGACCCATTTCAGGCGATCAAAGTTCCGAATGTCACCAATAACAATATCAAAAGGAAATGTATTTCCCTTGGAAACTAATTCTTGTTGAAGATCATACAATGCAGACTCAGCCTGATCCAGCAAAATAATATTTTTTGGCTCGTAATTACCAATTTGCTTCACTAAACCACTGCCAATAGATCCGGCAGCACCAGTAACCAAAACAACTTTTCCATCTAATTCAGATGAAATTTTAGCTTGATCCAATTGAATTGGTTTTCGACCTAGTAAATCTTCTATATTAATTTTAGATAATTGTTTAGATGAAAATTCTCCGTTAATCCAACTTCTAGGCCTTGGAACTTTTTGAACAGCGATTCCTAAATTCAAACATTTTTCAACCACTCGATTTATGTTTTCAGTATCAGGATTTTGAATGGCTATGATTAATGTTTTTATTTCGAATTCTTCAGCAAGTGCTTCAAGTTTATCCGGTGAGTAAATTCGAGTTCCTTCCAATCTTGTATTATGAAGTTTCCGATTATCATCCAAAAAACCAATGATTTTTTGACTTATTAATCGATCTTTTGAAATGGTTCGCTTTGTAATTAAACCGGACACTCCTGCACCGTATACCAATACATTCACTTTTTCAGATTTATCTTTAGTAGATTCTAAATAAATTAATTTAACAATAAATCGGCTTCCAATAGTAAATGCGAAGCTTACCAAAAACTCCATAATTAAAATGGAAGTAGGAAATAAGTAGAAACCGTCGAGAAATTCAGCTCTAAAAAGACTTGCTATTGTAAATATGACTGAACAGGTCAATACCGCTAAAAAAATTCTTCGTAAATCCTCCGTTGAAGTAAAACGAACTAATCCCTTTTGAATTCGAAATAATTGAAATACGGTAAACTTGATAAATATATAAAACAGAATTGACTTTGAAAGAATGTTCCATTCATGTTGAACTAGCGTGTAGTCGGCTTTTAAATCAAAGCGAATGAGATAGGCAAACGCCAAAGCACTTAGATTCAATAAAAGGTCAAGCAAAACGACTACCCATCTTGGGGTATGTCTATGCAAATTAATCATATGCAAAATTAGGTAATAATTTCACAAAAAAAT
>JBIIHD010000188.1:0-3916 GCA_044236095.1 Crocinitomicaceae bacterium
ATCAATTCCCAAAGAGGAGGATCCCATGACGATTACTTTAGATCGTGCATTAGAGCTTTTTGAAGAAAAGAAAAGTGCTGATGCATCGAAAGTTCTAAAGTCTTTTCCAGAAAGAGAGGATATACAAATTTTAGATGGGAAATGGGGGGCTTACTTGAAGATTGGAAAAAACAATTATAAATTGCCAAAAGGAACTGAAATATCCGATATGAATTTGGAAAAATGTTTATCTCTTGCAGAAGAACAAGATAAAGCACCGAAGAAAAAAGCCTTTCGAAAAAAGTAAATTAATGCTGTCGGTTGAATAAAAAATCAACCATTTCTAAAATTGCACCTTTTGAATTTCTAGTTTCAATAGAATCCAAGGCTTTCATGGCTTGATTGTAATATTCTTTCATGTATCCGGCTGTTTCTTCTTTCACATTTAGATTATCATAAAGTTTCTTTGTCTTTTCCACCTTAGAATCTAAATCTTCCAATTGAGCTAATTGGTTTAATTCTTTTTTTAATTCATCTGATGCTTTTTGCTCAGCAATTAAGTATAGCAGTGTTTTTTTATTAGACTTGACATCACCCCCAACCTGTTTTCCTACTTTCTCTGGATCTCCGAACAAATCTAAAATATCATCTTGAATTTGAAATGCAATACCTAAATTAACTCCAAACTCATATATTTTTTCTCTATTCGAATTGGATTGATTGGAGATGATAAAACCAAATTCAAGTGCACAACCCAATAGAACAGATGTTTTTAATCGTATCATTTCGATATAATCCGAAATAGAAACTGTTTCTTTGGACTCGAAATCCATATCTAATTGCTGTCCTTCACATACCTCAACAGCAGTTTTATTGAACAATTCCAATAAATCGGGTAAATGTTGTTTTTGCTGTTTAGATAATAATTGGTATGCTTTAACTAATAAAACATCGCCAGAAAGAATTGCAATATTTGAATTCCATTTTTCATGAACAGTTGGCAACCCTCGTCGGATGGGAGCTTCATCCATGATATCGTCATGAATTAATGAGAAATTATGAAAAACCTCAATTGCTAAAGCAGCATCTATGGCTTTTTCATACGTTTCCCCGCCTAATTCTGCTGCCATTAATGTTAATACAGGACGTAGTCTTTTACCTCCAAGGCTTAAAAAATAATGAAGTGGTTCATACAAGTTTTTAGGGTTTTCAGGAAAATCAATGGAAATTAAATGATTCTCAATCTTTTCTATGTATGAATGTAAATTCATTATTTATTAATTAAATTCAATAAATAGGAACCATAACCACTTTTTACAAGAGGTTTAGCAATTTCTTTCAGTTGATCTTTGGTAATAAATCCATTTCTAAATGCTACCTCTTCTATACATCCAATTTTAAGTCCTTGGCGTTCTTCAATTACCTGAACAAATTGTCCTGCTTGCATAAGAGAGGTAAATGTTCCAGTATCCAACCATGCTGTACCACGATCTAGAACTGCCACTTTTAGTTTTCCTCTTCTCAAATATTCTGCATTCACATCCGTGATTTCATATTCTCCCCGTGCAGATGGCTTCAAATTCTTTGCGATTTCAACAACGGAGTTATCGTAAAAATACAATCCCGGAACTGCATAATTTGATTTTGGTTTGAGTGGTTTCTCCTCAATTGAAATTGCATTCATGTTTTCATCAAACTCAACAACACCATATCTTTCAGGGTCGCTAACATGATATGCGTATACCACACCTCCTTCTGGATCATTATTTTCTTTTAATAAAGCATCCATACCAACGCCATAAAAAATATTATCTCCAAGTATCAGTGCTACTTTATCTTGACCAATAAAATCTTCTCCAATAACAAATGCTTGAGCCAAACCATTTGGAACTTCTTGAACTGCATATGAAAAAGAGCAACCTAACTCGTGACCATCGCCTAATAATTTCTCGAAATTTGGTAAATCATGTGGCGTTGATATGATTAGAATCTCACGTATTCCAGCACTCATTAAAATAGATAGCGGATAATAAATCATAGGTTTATCGTAGACAGGCATTAATTGTTTACTAACAGCTAACGTTAGAGGATGTAAACGAGTTCCTGAACCTCCTGCTAAAATGATTCCTTTCATAATTGAGGTTGATTAGTTTAATGAAAATAATAGTTAAATCAAATATTAATTCGTGACTTCTTCATCTTTGTCCGTACTAAGCTGTAAAGATGACCAATCGATATCATAATCTTCGTCGTAAGCATCAAAGTATGGTTCTTTAAATGCCTTAAGATTTATAAATCGATCTAGTGTAAGTAATAAGGAAGGAAGTACAACTAAATTAGTAATCATTGCAACCAAAAGTGTTACTGATATTAATAAACCTAGTGCTTGTGTACCACCAAATTGAGAAAATAAGAAAACAGAAAAACCACAATATAAAACAATGGAAGTATAGAACATTCCCAAACCAGATTCTTTAATAGCAATCAATACACATTCTTTTAAATTCCATTTTTGAGATTTTAATTCTTGTCTGTATTTTGCTAAATAATGTATCGTATCATCCACTGAAATACCAAAAGCTATACTAAACACCAATACTGTGGATGGTTTTAACGGCACTCCAAAATATCCCATGATTCCACCTGTCACAACTAATGGTATTAAATTAGGTATCATCGATATAATAACCATTCTCCAAGATCTGAAAAGCAAAGCCATTAGAATCGCGATAGAAACTATGGCAAACAATAAACTAGAAGAAAGATTGTTCACTAAAAATCTCGTTCCGTCTGCTGCAACGACAGACGTTCCAGTAAAAGACACATCAAAATACTGCTCATCCATTACCTTCCTCAGTTTTTTAGTGAAATCTGGTTTTTGAAGATACGTCTTTAAAAACTGTTCACTGGTATCCAACTGATCATAAAGGTCAAGATTATCTCCAGCTATTAGGGTTAAATAACCTTCGCGAAGATCATAATTTCTCATTACCGTATCAATGTAATTCTTTTGACCGGATGTAATTTTTTTATAATAATTTTCCCAATTTTTTTTGTCGGGATTTAATACAGCATCAATTTTAAGTTCCCAATCGTCACGTGTTTTTAAAATTTGATATGATCCCAAATCTTTGATTTGACAACGAATTCTTAAAATAGTATTTGTTGTATCCACCAATTCTTTCATTGACATACCCTGATTAGATGGATTGCTTAAATTGAATTGATCGACATATTTTTTAATTCTACTTTTATCACTATTGCTAAAAAGAGTGAAACTTGCCGTATCATTATTATAATAAGACATATTAATAAATTTCACTAAGTCAACAACAGAAATTGATTTGGAAAATAAAGTATCTTGATTAATTAATCGCTGAACAGAATCAACCTTCTCCAAGGTTTCATTATTTGTAGCACTGAAAAGTTTTTCCTTCTTCTTGTAATTGATCATTATTTCAAAAGGAATAGATCCTCCGAAATTCTTTTCCAAGAACATCATGTCCAATTTTAATGGGTCTTGCTGAGGCAAGTCACTCGTTAAATTACCGGTAGTTTTGATCTTCATTATTCCAAAAACACCTATAACAACGAGGACTAAACTAACGCCATAAACCCAGTTTCTTTTATATTGAGTTAAATATAAAACCGTATTGATTATTCCTTTAGCAAACTTGCGATCCAGATGTTTCAGGTGTCTTTCTTTGGGCTGAGGGGTAAATGAACTAATGATAGGAAGAATGGTCAAGGATAAAACAAAAACCATCATTATGTTGATGGATGCAGCAATACCAAATTCAGTGAGTTTTTCAGAATTTGTAAATATAAATGTACCGAAGCCAAGAGCTGTAGTGAAATTAGTCATAAAGGTTGCTGTACCAATTTTTTGAATAACCAAGGATAGCGCCTTTATTTTATTACCGTGCTCCTTGACTTC
>JBIIHD010000187.1:0-3916 GCA_044236095.1 Crocinitomicaceae bacterium
GAAAACCTAAAAATCCAAGGTCATTATTATTCTTTAATCGTTATTGTGAATTATTCCTAAAATTTTGGTGCTTTCTTTTCAATTTGTCAAGAATTAAATGTTTATCCCCAACTTTTTGACTTAATCCATTTTTTGTAATCCTGCCGTCTGATTTGATGGCTTTTTTTATACCCCAAAATCATGATTGAAAATTGATGTTCCTCACCCTTTCCTCACCCTTTCCTCACCCTGGATTGAATTAAAACAAAAAAGGCTTCAAGAAAACTCTTGAAACCTTTGATTTTACTAGTAGCGAGACCGAGAGTTGAACTCGGGACCTTAGGGTTATGAATACATCTAATTAATGTTTTAAAAAATACAAAATACTGTTTATCAACACTTTAACAAATTTATTTCTTTAAACAATTTTTTATGTTGAAACACGGCAATTAAAAATCCTCACGTTAATTTTATTTTGAATGATAAGAATGCCCCCAGCTAAATGGAATATAGTTTATTAATCGACTATTTTAGTATACCACACTTAATGTCACACTTGATTGAATATTTTATTCCCCTATCGCCAAATACCTTGTGGTCATAAGCTTCAAACCAAAATTTTGAATTTGTCTTGTAATCATTCTTTAAAAATTCATTCAGAAGATCATTTTCTTGGATTTTAGACCATATCTCGCTACGACTGAGGTGTTTTGTCGATTTAATTAAAAAATGAGTGTGATAGGTCTCATTTAAACTGAGGGGCTTTTCTATGGAATAAAAGAGGGTGGATGATTTATCAATTGTTTTTAAAATCTTTCTAAATTCCTGCACCAACTCAATATTCGTGTTAATGTCTGTGTTGGGTGGCGTGAAATTACCAATGAAATCCCAAGTGTTTAGATATACCCATTTTTTTATTTGATGAGGTTGGTTCTGGTTTGGAATACGCTCAGGCAGAAATAACTTTCTTAAAACTGAATCATGGATTAATCTTTTTCCAAATTTAACAATCATTGTAAATCCAGAATACTCTGGTAGATTTAGCTTACCAACTCGATTGTTATAGCTTTTTTGAGAGATGGGGAATCTTTCTAATATGTAATGTCTATCTCTATATTCAGCGTATTCTTCATTATTAATCATTGTTTTCTTTATTGAGTATTAATTCTATTATTGTACAGCTTGTCCATTGATTGATGGTGATTCACAACAACCTGTTTACTTATCATTAAAATATTTCCAGGATGGTTTTATAGAAAAAATTCATAAAATAAATACCTACCCCTTTATAAGTATGAGTGTATTGGTAAAAAAGTACAGCGAATGTGATTATTTATTCGAAAAATAATTTAAATTTAATGTTAAGATATAATGAAAAGAACAGGATATTAGGTAGATAAGTTAATTTAAATGACTTAATTGAATTATCATTTCTCCCTCTTCTTCATTTTTCACTGGTATCAGCTTCCCCAAGCCTGCGACATACCATCCATCTTTTAACTCAATTTTTCTTAAAGCTCCATTGGTATGTATTATTACCCCATCCGAAAATCTTAAATAGGTTATATCTTTTAAGTTATCTACTTGTTCGATTTCTTCAGCAGACATCCAATCACTAAACTGAGGTTCAATCCAGTTAATAAGAAACTTATCGTCAATAATTTCAATTACGGTTCCGATATAATTACCCCAAAAAATAGACTTTCCTCTTCCCGTCGATCGAACAGTATTACCAATTTTTACCATGTACAATATTAGTAGCTAATTAATTAAAAATGAGCTACTTTTAATATTTTTTCTGAAAATTTTTATTTGGAAAACGAACGAAATAGTTTAACAGCGGTCCGTTTGGAGATAATTTTTTTAATATATCTGAAAAGTTATTTTATATATGTGATTGAAGCTGGCTTTGTTATATATAAGAAGTGTTCACCAGTCCAGGATACCCGGAAGGGGGCAGCGACGTGGACAGTGGTAGGTGGCTATTCGTACTCCACCATGGACCTATCTAAAGAATATCAGAAATACGGATAACAGATTTCGACGATTACTGGAAGATCATGACGTGCATTTATAGTTTTGTTTCTATGAACTATTTAAACTATTCAATGAAGGACAATATCGAATCTTGAACTTGACAAAATAAGTTACTACGAAATTTAATATTAATCTTATCACTTAACCTTTTTACTTGCATTGGGGTGAATAACTTACCTTTTGAAGTACGAAATCCATTTTCATTTAGACAGTTTGCCTTTTGTTCTAATGTGCCCGAAATGGCTGTAAGATAAGCTTTTGCACGTATGTTATTTTCGTTTTTTTGTGCAATCATAATCCGTGCTGATACTCCTTTTAATCGATGTTCATTCTTAAAATTCTCGGATTTTCCTAGTTTGACACCTAGTTTTTTCTTTATTGCAAGTGCGGTTTTAGTTCTTATACTTATTAATTTTCTCTCTTCTTGTGCAATAGCTGAATAGATATGTATTGTAAATTCAGTTGCTGTCGGCATATCACAACAGATGAATTTAACCCCACCATCCATTAACTCTGATATAAAATTTACATTACGAGATAACCTATCCAATTTAGCAATTACAAGAGTAGCTTTTTCTTGTTTACATATTTCAATAGCTTGTTTAAGAATAGGTCGATCTTTTCGCTTTCCACTTTCGATTTCGGTAAATTCTCTAAAGACCTTCTCTTTATTTAATAATTTTTGAACTTCATTTCTTTGTCCTTCCAAACCAAGTCCAGAATGTCCTTGTTTCTCTGTTGAAACGCGGTAGTACGCTACATACTTCATATAAATTCAATTTAAATTTGGAAAAATAACATCACTAGAACGTTCGTTTATGTTATGTTAAAACGATTTGAGTTTGTTTATACATAGGAATACGAGTTTAAAAATTAAAATAAGGTAACAGATTATCTCTTCTTCTGCGGTAGAAGGAAACCAAGACATCCACTCCAAATTGAGTTAAATTAAGTTTGTTAGCACTCAATAAAAAAGCAATTTCGTGCATGTCTACTTTACCAAGATCTCGTCCACAATAAGCTAACATTGCTCGTGCTATTCTATAATCTGATGGTTTATGTTTGTCAATTAAAAAATGTATATGTTGAATCCACAAGAAATGGAGTATATGTTTTTGATTTCTCGTCAAATTTGACAGAGGGTCTTTAAATTCACTCATTGTACAACATTTTAATAAGTTTAACATCGATTTCAGAAAATTTCAGGATCTCATTTTCTTTTTGGTAAAAACAACTTTCTGGTCTATCCCCGTCATTAAAAAATCCAAGTTGCTGCGTCAACTCCTCGCGCAGTGTGTCAAATAATGACATCAAATTATGATGTTTTGGTACATTTATAAAAATCCTGGACGATACAATTTCATTTGACCCACTACTTTTAGATGTAAAAAAACCACAACAATTTTTAAGTTTATTAATTCGTTTTAAATCTGGATTATCCGATATAAATGATTCGTAGTCACCAAAATACATAACCACATTTGCCTCACTACGATTGTTGACTATCGAAAGGTCGATTGGGTCAATAATACCATTTAAATCACTAACAACCCTTTTAACCTCATCTAACATGTAAGGTTTGTAATTACCATATACAAAAATTTTAACGTCCCGCTTGAATTTGGCTGGAGATTGTCGGATTTTGGAGTTTAGTTCATTTTTGAGTGTAATTTCATTAAAGTAATTAATCTCCTCCTCAGTGTATCCTTTTGGTTTAAGGTTATTGGTTGTGTTGAAAGTGTCTGATTCAGTCTCGTTAAACGATACTAAACCAATTAAAAACCCAAGTGAGGTAAATAATATAAAGCCTTTCATAAATGGGGAGATTATGAAAGGCTAATATCGTAGCCCTAAAATTGATGGCCAAATTTTATTGAGATTTTGTTATTTTATATATATC
>JBIIHD010000190.1:0-3913 GCA_044236095.1 Crocinitomicaceae bacterium
ATTACGATAGTTCTCAGTGAACCGGTTACTAACTTGCAAGCAGTAGTTATCTCGGCTGGTAAAAGAAAACAAGCTGTTGAAGAGGTTCCGGTTTCAATGGAAATCATTAAACCCCAACTCATTGACAACAAAGGAATTACAGATTTAGAACAAGCCGTTGACCAAACACCGGGAGTTTTTACCATGGATGGTCAAGTTAGTATTCGTGGTGGTTCTGGTTTTGCTTATGGAACTGGAAGTCGTGTTTTACTTTTATGGAATGGAATGCCTTTACTTTCAGGGTATGCCGGCGATACACAATGGAACGCAATCCCAATGGAGCAGGCAGATCAAGTGGAAGTAATGAAAGGTGCTTCTTCAGTCCTATATGGTAGTGGGGCCCTAAATGGAGTCATTTCATTACTCGAAAAAGAACCTAAAACAGATCCTGAAATGAAACTAAAGATTCAAACAGGAATTTACGATAACCCTAGAAGAGAATCGCTTGTTTGGTGGGGCAAAAATCACCCTTCACAGAAATTCAATCCGATGAATCAACAAATTGAATTTTACAGAGGGCAAATGTTCAAAAAAACGGGATACACTCTATCTACCACCTTGTTTCGAAATGATGGTTATCGTGACGGAGAAGGTGAGATGCGTGGTCGATTAAGCGGTACAATTTATATCAGACCTGAATCTTGGAAAAGAACCAAAATGGGAATCGGATATAATTATCAAGTACAGAAAACTGGTAATTTTCTAATTTGGCAAAGCGACACTTTAGGATACACACCAAGTGGAGGAACGGATACAAGTAATGCTGCCTCTACCCTAACCTACAACTTGGGTCACCGTTTATTCATTGATCCATATATTAAGTTTACGGATAAATACAAAAACAAACACAGTTTGAAAACCAGAATGTATTATGCCCAAAATAATAACCTAAATAATCTCAGTCAAAGCAATGGTGCAATAATCTATTATGCTGATTATCAGTTTCAGAAGCAATATGACAATGGTATTATATTAACTTCAGGATTGAGCAACATTCGCAACGTTGTTTTTTCAAATTTATTCGGGAACCATAATTCAAATAACGCGGCTGCTTACCTGCAATACGAGCATAAGCTTACGGAAAAATTAGATTTGAGCGGCGGCGTAAGAGTAGAACATTTTATGATGGATGGTAAGTCAGGGGATTCTAGGTATGTCATTGGGAAAGATTCGTCCGTTATTCTGCCTGTATACCCAATTTTAAGAGCAGGATTACATTATCAACTGGCAAAATTCACTCACTTGAGAATTAGTGCTGGCCAAGGTATTCGTTACCCCGCAGTAGCTGAACGATATACACAAACATCAGTTGGTGCGCTCAATATTTTTCCAAATGCTTCATTAACTCCTGAGAAAGGATGGGCTGGTGAAATCGGGATTAAACAAGGAGTAAAAATTGGTGAATGGAAAGGAATGTTTGATGCTGCTTGGTTCATTAATAGGTATCAAAATATGATTGAATTTACATTTGGAATTTATAACCCCCCTTCAATTGCTCTTTCAACTAATCCCAACGATCCAGGTTATATTAATAACTGGGTTGGATTCCGAGCCAATAATGCTGAAGCAGCTCAAATTACTGGATTTGACCTTTCTTTCAACAGTATCGGAAAGATTGGTGATTTCGAAATTCTTTCACTGATTGGTTATACCTACATGAACCCGATAAGTTTAAATAGTGATCCTGATTATATAGCTACCTTTAGTGATACTGTTTCTGGATTATTGAAGTATCGATTTAGACATCTTGCAAAAGCAGACGTAGAGGTGAATTACAAGAAATTAAGTTTCGGTGCTTCTTGCAGATACAATAGTTTTATGTCCAATATTGATAAAGTTTTTGAGGAGCAAATTGCAGGTAGCACTTACATCTTACCGGGCTTAAAAGAATACCGCAAAATTTACAATAAAGGAAATCTCGTTTTTGATGTTAGATTTGCCTATAAACTCAATGAAAAAGTCAGGTTAAGCATCATAGGAAATAACATTTTTAATGCCGAATACACTTCTAGACCTGGCGATATTCAACCACCAAGAAATTATGCAATTCAAGCACAAATCAAATTCTAAATGAGAATTCTTGGAATTATACCAAGTCGTTTTGATTCAAGTCGATTTCCTGGAAAACCATTAATTGACTTGAATGGAAAAAGTATGATTCAACGCGTTTACGAAGGCGCTTCTAAATCAAATAAAATCGATCACTTAATTGTCGCTACCGATGATCAAAGGATATTTGATGAAGTTAAAAGATTTGGAGGAAATGTCATTTTGACCTCCAAGGAACATGTAAATGGTACTATGCGCTGTGTGGAAGTTTTAAAGCATTTTCCAGACACTGATATTGTTATCAATATTCAAGGGGACGAACCTTTGGTTCGATTCGAACAACTAGATCTTTTGTTAGAGGCTTTTTCGAATGATGAAGTTGAAATTTCTACACTTGGCATTAAGGTGACAGACAATGAAGAACTGGATAATCCCAACAGAATCAAGCTAGTAAAGGATTATCAAAATAATGCCTTGTATTTCAGCCGAAGTAAAATTCCATTTTCAAGAAACTCAATTTCTGACTTTAATTATTTGAGGCACATAGGTTTGTATGCATATAAAGCAGAAACATTAAAAGAAATTACGGAACTTCCTCCTTCCAAAATTGAAGAAATAGAATCGTTGGAGCAGTTACGTTGGTTGTATTATGGTAAAAAGATTAAAGTAGTTGAAACTGAAATAGAAACGCCAAATATTGATACTCCTGAAGATATAAAAAAGGTATTAGAATATCTATGATTTTTTTTTGAAAGCCCATTAGAATTTTATAACTTTGATTAATGGAATTTTTTGGTGAAATAATAGCTAGATTATTAGTTAAGCACAATTGTGTAATCATACCTAATTTCGGCGGATTCGTTGCTAGAATTAGTCCTGCAGCAGTAGATTTAACGAAAGGAATAATTTATCCTCCCAAAAAGTCAATTTTATTTAATCAACAACTATCCACAAGCGATGGCCTCTTGATTTCGGAGTTTGCTTTGAATAATGAAATTTCATTTTCAGAGGCAAGTGAAAAAATCACCAAAATTGTCTCGTTGTGGAATGAAGAATTAGACTGTGGTAAAAAGGTTCTTATCTCCAAGGTTGGTGAACTTCAGCGAAATGATAACGGAAATTTAATTTTTACTCAAGATCGTTTTTTCAATCTGTTATTGAGCTCATACGGATTAGGTCAAGTGAAATTTGTACCGGTTTTAGAAGAAAACATCAGCAATGAGTCAACACAAATTGAGTCAACTAAAAAAGAAAAAACTTTAATTGAAAGAGCTGACGAAGAAGTTGACATTTCAATAATAGATCATCCAGCTATCAATAAATCTGGAAAAAAATGGAAATTTGCGTTAGCGGCTGCTTGTATTTTACCGATCGCATTCTACTCTTTTTGGATTCCGGTAAAAACGAACGTAATAGAGTCTGGAGTTTTTTCATTACAAGATTTTAACCCGTTTTCAAATTCTCCGGCGTCAACGTACAAGAATCATCCGATTGATTTAGGAGAAAAATTATTTACTGAAAAAACCTTAGAGGATCAAATAAATGAATTAAGTTCAGATGTTTATCAGTACTCTTATGAATTTGATGAATCTTTATATCTTACCATTAAACTGAAAGATCAAAAATCGGAAGAAGGATCGAAAAATGAGATTTTGCCGACAATCATTCCAATCAATGAACAACCTGTCATTTTTGAAACTCCCACGTCTTTATCCCCTCAGCCAATTAATCAAATTCAATCTACATCATCATCAAATGCAGATTCAGATATTCAATATGAAGGAGTGAAAAATGATACTAAATATGCCATTGTTGGATGTTTTTC
>JBIIHD010000189.1:0-3913 GCA_044236095.1 Crocinitomicaceae bacterium
GCATAATCAAAAGCATTTGTTTTAAAAGGTTTCGTTCGAGCTGCACCCGGCACAACTCCATTTTGTTGTTTATACCCATACCAATAAGTGTACATTTCACCATGATCAGCCACAAATTGACTTTCAAAGTCACTAAATCTCGCTTGATTTTCGAAAAAAGAGGTGGAGAATGAAAAGTTCTTAAACAAATCCCCTTCAACCAAAACCCCTCGCGTATTTTGAAATAAATTAGCTTTCGTTGTGTCCATTAAATCACGCCCTGCGCTAAATTGGCCTAAAGCAGAAATAGTCAAAAAGTAATCTTTTCCCTCTAATTCAACCATGTGTTTGCGTAATAAACCAACAGCTATTTCATTATACAGAACAGTTGAATCACGAATTACATTAGGTAGATTATATTCAGATTCAGCTATTGGTAAAAACCCTGTCCCAACATAAGCAATTGAGCGACCAGTATTCATTAGTTGATCTCGGTAATAACTATGTGTGGAAATCAGGTTATTTTGACCTGCTACAATAAAACTTGTACAAACAACCAGAATTGAAAACAAGTACTTCATGGCAAAATATCACAAAGAGCACCTGTTTTAGCGATGAAATAGGGGTTCGTTAAATTTTCTTTATTGTATCTTAATGGTTCTCCCGTTTCTGCATGATAAACTATTCCGCCAAGAGCTTCCAAAATCGCCTGCCCCGCTGCAATGTCCCATTCCATTGTTGGCGCAAAACGTGGATAGGCATCAGCTTTTCCTGTAGCTAAATCAAAAAACTTGAGAGAAGAACCTTTTTTAATGTAGTCTATTTCAGGAGAAATTGTTTGTAATGTCTGAATGAATTTCAACACTGGACCTGAATGATGACTTCGTGAACACGTCATTACTACCGGCGAATTAATTGTTGTTGGTCGTTCTACTTTTTTCCAAAGGTGTTTTTTATCAATATTTTCAAAACCAACAATATAAACTCCAAACTCTTTTGAGCCAATAATAATTTCTTGATTTACTGGAGAGGCAATTAATCCAAAAATAGGTACCCCTTTTTCAATTAAGGCAATATTTACCGCAAACTCACCATTTTTACTTACAAATTCTTTAGTTCCATCTAAGGGGTCGATACACCAGCATTTATTCCAGTTACTTCGCTCTGAAAAATGAGAATTAACACTTTCTTCTCCCGTTACGGGAATACCGGTTGGATCTAGGTATTTGTGTAAAATTTCCGTGGATGCAGTATCAGCTAAAGTTATCGGAGATCCATCTAACTTATATTCAGCCTCAAAACCAACCAAATAAATCTCCATTATTCGATTAGAGGCTTCAACTGCTCCTTTTAATGCCTGAAAATAGCTTGCTTCTATTTCCATCACGGAATAATCTTTTGTTTAATGACTTGATAGATTTCCCATGTCACTTTGTCATATACATAAACCAAGATATGAAAATTCTCAGCATTATAATTACCATCTAGTTGGTTTGGAACTACAAAAGAATAGTTCACATAATACTTTCCGTTGATTAAATCGTTGTTAGTAAGTGTTCTACCAAAAGCTTGATTGTTCAAGTTTCCTCGATGGATATCTCTGTGAACGTAAGAGGAATTATGAGTATTATCACTCATTTTTTGGTCTCCAACCAACGAATCTTCAATAATATATCCGACGATACCTAACTCATTAATTACATTTTGGTCTAATTTTTCAACCTCGATATGTAGAAAAGCACCTTTAGTTTGAGGATAATAATTCAATGCAGATTGAATATTGACTCTTAAATTATTTTGTGTAATTTGATCGTTCAACATTGAGGTCCATTGAGCAGGACTTTGAAAAATAAATCCATTATTATATCTATTTACAGCTCCCCTTGGATTACCAATAAAACCACCATCATTTGTTCCAAAGTAAGTTCCGATTTCAAGTCCTTGAGGATTGGTGAAATTTATGGGGTATTGAGGAGGAGAAACAACTTGAAAATCTCCCATACCAGTTGGCCCTGCATGTATTGATGCGACAAAAACTCGAGATGGATTAGATTCATGTAAAGCATGTGCAAGATCGGCAGCAGCGGGACAATAAATACATTGATGACCTGTAAAATCTTCAATTAAAACATTTCTATTCGTATTTGAATTTGCAGAAAACTGCGGCCATTCATTAGAAACATAATCGCTCCAATTACCCGGATAAAGTGTCGTATCAAGATCTAAATTGACAGTAGGAGGATATGGATTTTCAATGTGATCACAAGAATTCGTTCCAAGAACGAGAACTAAAATAATTAATCCGAAAATGTATTTACACATTTTAAAAACTTTGAGTGAAACTTAAGGTTAATCCATTTGATGCTGGAACAAAGCGACAAACTCCACCAACACAAAAAAGTCCAGCTCGTTGTCTTCCATAATAAATCATAAATCGTGTAGCATCTTTAACGTATCCAAAAGTTACAATAGGATAATGAACTCTTAATTCAGAATTGGGATTGCCATAGTTGTATTGATCCATAAATCCAAATGACCAATGAGGTGAAACTGTATATTCAACTAACAACGTTGCCCAATCACCTTTATCATTTGGTTTTCCGTTTTTAGGCTGAACAATTAAACCTTGTAATTCTGCTCTAACAGAGTGTTTTTTGTTGATTTTATATGAGCCCTCTAGTACTCCGATATGGGCTCTGATAATACCGGAAGCATCATTGGAAATTTTAGCAACATCGTTATTGATATTGATGTTGAAATAACTCAATATAAGACTAAATTTTTTATTTATTTTCTTGGTTACATTAAAATTAATATCTCTCCAATATAAGGAATCGCTCATATCAAAAGGCATCGCACGGTATGTAACTCCTGTTGAGTCTAATAGATTAATTCCCGATGTATGTTGAACTGGGCGATATGTTGTTGAAAAATTAGCATTTAAAGTTGTACCATATTTACCTCCAAAAAGGGTTCCCTTCTTAAAAGTATATAACACCTCTGCTTGATAAGCCACCTCACCCATTGGTTGAGTAGCATATGGATAAAGTGTTGCTACCAAATTGTAAGTATGTGTTTTATTTAATGCTGGTAAATAATTGATAAAAACGTCCTGTAAATCTTTATTCCTATCCGAACGATAACTCATATTATCAACCGACTTTCCAGACAATAGAATACCCAACCCTTTTTTAGAATAACCTAAATTGAAAACGGCAGCATGACCGTAATTGTATATTTTGTTATTATCATTGGAAGGATCCTGTTCTTTAACGATATATTCAGCATTAAAATTAATATTTTTATAGCGAGCCTTAACTCTTCCTCCATATGCCCCTACATTCTGAGGCAAAATCAATTGATCATCATTATCCTCTTGGTATTTGCTAACAAATGACAAACCAAGCCCAAAATCCCAATTGTCATTAAAAAGCGAATCGAATGTTTCTTTAAAATTAATTTCAGCATCTAATCCTCGAACAATTCCGTCACCGTGAATAATTTTACCTTGTTGAAATGACAATCGCTGGTAACCATAGACTCCCTTTAGAGTGATCCCTGAATAAGGACGAACGATTAGCCGAGCTCCATCTAAAAAGTTATCATAACCTAATGCTCTATCTTCATAAGCTCTTAGTGACAATCCCGAACCAAATTGTTCATAAAAGGACCCCAAAGTTACATCTATCCAATCATTTACATATCCAATATAGCGCATTCCGATTCCTGTCCCATCGAACCTATTAGGATAGCCCTGAATTCTAGGTAGATACGACTCAAATCTCATCCCTGCTTTAAAATTCTTATTGGTGTAAAATACATTCATATAAGAATTAATTAATCCTTTTTGTGCTGGCTGATTAGCACCAATTAAAGTATCGTTATTCAAATATTGGAAAGTGGACTCGATATTTCCTGTAAATGTCCCTCCATT
>JBIIHD010000191.1:0-3909 GCA_044236095.1 Crocinitomicaceae bacterium
CAATAATATGTTGCTGAAATTCTTTGATTGGCGGACGCTTATACAATTTCCAGAATTGCTGATACGTTTCTTTGTTCTTGATAGTAATAGTTGCATCAAACATTTGCTTGATGTTTTCTTTTGCAATTTTGTAGCCTTGATTTTGATACACCACAAACAAACTGTCGCGAATGGTAATGTCATCATCAATGGTTTGCGTATTGTTATCTTCTACGAAGAGATCCGCTAAATAGAAATCACTATCGAAAATATTAGCCTTTTTGAGATCATCCCAAGGGACATCAATGGTTGGTTTTACAAATTCCAACCACCGTAAATAAATGGGTATGAAGTTGTTTTTGTCAATCTTGATTTTATTCGAACTTGTTGCTTTTGCTACGTTGTTTTTAATGAATTCCTGAAGGTTTTTTTCGTCTTTTTCATAATCATAGACATACGAATTTTGAATCAATGTTTTTTCAATTCTATCTTTGATTAACAGAAATTCCTTGGTTTCATGGTTACTAGGCGTTACATTCCAATTGAAATCATTGAGGTAGAAAATATCTTGAATATTGATGTAAGGAACAAATGCAATTTTTTTGAAATCAAACGCACCAAGAAAGGCAGGTGGAATGGTTTTGTCAAACGTGCGTGCCTTTCCAATGGTCAGAATCAATTGCACAAACATCGTCACGACGTCGAAGTTTCCAGTTTTTGCCTCTGCCCAAAGCAAGGGAGCGCGACCGAATAAATTAACTTGATTTGGAAAAACAGTAAAATCAATATTTCCCAGAATTTCAGTCGTATCAAAATCCTTGAACCAATCAACACCTACTTTGTTTTTCAGCTCTTCTTCGCGAATGTTTTTGTATTTCATACCGCCAATTGATTTTTGTTATCAATTACAGCGATACAACCTGTGATTTTTCTGAAATGAGTTTTGTGTGATTTTTCTTTTGCCATGTGTTTCAGTTTAAAAGCTGAACTGGCTCCTAAACTTTTAAGCAAAAAAGAAGGTGTGAAACTATCCGTTTGCTTATTTTCAACTCGGGTACCTGAGAAGACCCAATGCACAAATAAGTTCGAATAGCTCACACCTTGACCGGTGTGAACCTTCATTACTTATTCTCGTGCATTTTTGAAATTTCTCAGGTTTCGAATTGAGAGAATAAGAGTATAAAGCTCAACAATATGTTAGTTTTTTATCTTTCTATATTTTTATTTTTTGTTTATAATCAGGTTCTAAATTAATGCATTTTTCTCAAATGTGGATTTTCTGTCTTTTGATAATCAGCATTTGTTTAATTGCTTTTTTTTTTCGACCTTCGTAATTATGAACATTCAGCACTATATTGAGATCAATTCAGAAAAGAGATTTGGTAAACCCATAATCAAAGGAACGCGTATATCCGTCGCTGATGTATTAAACTGGTTAGCGAATGGAATGACCCATAATGAAATTATTCATGATTTTCCAGAATTAGATGAACAAAAAATCAGTGCTTGCCTTTATTTTGCCGCTTCAAGAGAAGGTCATTTGGGAATTGCATCATGAAACTTTTGTTTGATCAGAATATTTCACATCGTATAATTCCTTTAATTTTAGATGTTTTTCCAGAGGCTAAACAAGTTAGGCAATTAGGTTTGGAAAATGATTCTGATAAGCATATTTGGGAGTATGCAAAGCAACAAACTTATACAATTGTAACTTTTGATGCAGATTTCTATGATTTCTCATTGGTATGGGGACAACCGCCAAAAATAATTTGGATAAGATCATATAATCAGACCACTCAGAATATTGAGAAAATAATTCGCAAATATTCTAAAACAATGATTGAATTTCAATATGATATTACTCTCGCTTGTCTCGAAATCATTGATTTGAGCTAATTTCTAAACCTTAAATAGAGAGACTGTGTAGTGATTTATTGAAATCGACTCATTTCAGTTATTTATAATGGTAGAAAATAATGTAGATCGATTTATCCTCAACTTTCAACCACAAAAAAAGCCGAATCAAACTGACTCGGCTATTGTATATTGTGAAATGAAATTAATCAATCTTCGAACCTCTTTTTCGCTCTGCCTCTCTTAAAAGAATTTTACGGATTCGAAGGCTTTTTGGTGTCACTTCCACGTATTCATCGTCTTGGATAAATTCCAACGCTTCTTCCAAGGTAAATACTTTGGGTGGTGCAATTCGAACTTTATCATCCGAACCGGAAGCACGCATGTTTGTAAGCTTTTTCGTTTTTGTCACATTCACACACAAATCTCCTGCTCTTGAATTTTCACCAATTACCTGACCTTCGTAGATGTTTTCATTCGGGTGAATGAAAAACGTTCCGCGGTCTTGTAAGTTATTGATAGAGTATGGGATAGCTGTTCCTTGCTCAAGTGAAATAAGGGATCCATTTTGCCTTCCTGGTATGTCACCTTTCATGGGTTGGTACTCAAGAAAACGGTGTGTCATAATTGCTTCACCAGCTGTTTGCGTTAACAAGTAACTTCTCAAACCAATAATTCCTCGTGATGGAATGTTGAAACGTACAATAACGCGTTCACCTTTTGTTTCCATTTGCAACAAATCTCCTTTACGACGAGTCACTGCTTCAACTGCAATTCCACTCATGTTTTCAGGTAAATCGATCGTCAATTCTTCAATTGGTTCAGATTTTACACCGTCAATTTCTTTGATAATTACTTGTGGTTGACCTACTTGCAACTCATATCCCTCACGACGCATGGTTTCAATCAAAACAGATAAATGCAATACTCCACGACCAAAAACCATCCACTTGTCCGCTTTGTCTGTTGGTTCAACACGCATCGCCAAGTTTTTCTCTAACTCTTTTTCTAAACGCTCTTGAATGTGACGAGAAGTAATGAATTTTCCTTCCTTACCAAAGAATGGGGAATCATTGATAGAAAACAACATGGACATTGTTGGTTCATCCAAACTGATTGTTGGCAATGGCTCTGGATTTTCTGCATCACATATAGAATCTCCAATATCAAAACCTTCAATTCCTGTTATCGCACAAATATCACCTGGTTGAACAGATTCTACTTTTTTACGCTCCAATCCTTCGAAAACATACACTTCTTTTATGCGGTGTTTTTCAATTGTTCCGTCTCGTTTTGCCAATTGAATCGGCATATTTTCTTTGATAACGCCCCTCGTTAATCGACCAATTGCAATTCGACCTACGAAAGAAGAATAATCTAATGATGTGATTAACAACTGTGTATTACCTTCCTCAATTTCGATCGGTTTGAAATAATCGATAATTTTATCTAATAATGGTGTGATGCTATCTGTTTGGTTTTTCCAATCATCAGACATCCATCCATTTTTCGCAGAACCATAAATAGCCGGAAAATCCAATTGCTCTTCGGATGCATCCAGTTCAAACATTAAGTCGAATACTTTTTCATGTACTTCTTCCGGCGTACAGTTTTCCTTATCAACTTTATTGATTACCACCAATGGATTTAATCCCAAAGACAAGGCTTTTCCAAGTACAAATCGTGTTTGCGGCATTGGGCCTTCAAAAGCATCCACTAACAAACAAACACCATCCGCCATGTTTAATACGCGCTCCACTTCTCCACCAAAATCGGCGTGACCCGGAGTATCAATGATATTAATTTTCGTGCCTTTATAAGCTACAGAAACGTTTTTAGAAACGATGGTAATTCCACGTTCACGCTCCAAATCATTATTATCCAAAATCAATTCTCCCGTAGGACGATTTCTCTCATTCACGAAGTTCCCCGCTTCAATCATTCTGTCTACCAAGGTTGTTTTACCGTGGTCAACGTGGGCAATAATGGCAATGTTTCTAATTTCCATAACGGATTTTACAAATTCTCTTTTTAACTAATTTACTTGATTTAATACTTTGGTTTTCTTCCGAATCC
>JBIIHD010000192.1:0-3908 GCA_044236095.1 Crocinitomicaceae bacterium
ACTGATATCCGCTATCGGCAATGGCGGTCATTTTAACAGGTACTCCATCAAAATATACCCCAGACCATGGAAAAATCTCTGGGATTACAGTATTTATTTTGATTTTTCCCGTGGAATCAGGAAAAACATCGAGATTCAATGTTACTTTTTTTGCTAGGCCAAATTCAGAAATTAAATTATTTCTTACGACACTCGTTCTGCAAGATAATTCACTCCTAAATGTATTATGGTTCTGAGTAAATTGAGCCATTTGTCCTTGAATGTTGTTGGGATCCCCCCATCTTTCAAATTCTAGAGGCATTTCAGGTAGCATTCCCTCATAAAACTCTTGTTCTTTATCCAATAATTTATCTAATCGATAACTTGTGTTCATCAAATCAGCAAATCGATTTATGAAGTAATTACGATAAAGTGTATTATTTATACTTCGAAGCCAAATATTAATATAAGGTATAGAAGGATCTCTGTCCAACATAAATCTGATGTGATTATCCGTACAACTTGTCCAACCGTTTGGTTGCAAAGATAATTCAAGATCAATGAGACCAAATCTCCATCGGTTTTGCGTCTTATCTGAACGGTAAATTTTTATATTATTATTTGGCCAATCTACATTTCCCATCCAAGATTCTCCAATTACATAATCTGTGTAATGTGCCATATCAAAATACTGATCAGCTTTAGTTATGTAATTTGTATCCGTAAAATTAAGTGAAACCAACGAATCGTAGGAGTTGTAAAAATTATCAATATCACCTTCAACAGCCCGTAGAACCAGATTGTAGAAATAACTCATAGATAACAACTCTATTGAATCTGGATTTGCCCCATCGTGAACTTGAAAATATTCTTTGTTGAATTTCTCCCTAAGTTCATATAGACCAAAATACTGACCATTGATATAAACAGTAATAGGTCGGTAAGCTGAATAATACGTTTTTGTTCCTTCGCTCATCATTCGGACCTGACACGCATCTTTGTAAGGAAGTGTCAAAAACTGATTGCTTCCATTTCTTAAATAAACATCACTATAAGTAGTTCTCTTTGGTCTATCGGGAATTAATGGATATTCAATTGGTTTCGAACCTAAAGCTCCATCTGCAAAACTCAGCCTGAATGAATGTTGAGGTTGAGACCTACTCCCTCCTGCTCCACCATCAGGTCGAATTCCCGTATTTGTCTGAAACTCTAAGGGATGACCTGCTTGCTCGGACAAATAAGCAGCATGAGCGGGCTTTTTCCAATCACTATTGTAATTATCAAATATTCCTTGGGCCCCATAGAGATTGTTTTCATCAGTAGTTACTAGTAAGATGGGAGTTGTATGACTGATGTTAAACAAATACGTTGCTACGGTATTATCGCTAGGAAGATATTCTCCATCTGAATTCAATGGGAATATTTTAGCTCTTAATACTGTATTTGCAGTAACTAAAATTGAATCCAAATATTGAATAGAGTTAATCGTTGGAGTTGAACCATCAACAGAATAAACAATTTTTGAAGGAATACTTTGATTAGGATTGTAAATATGAAGGTATTGATTTGCTTCATATACTCCGCTAGCTAAAGAAATTATTGGCTTCTTTAGGGTATCGGTGTAAGTAAAAGAGCTGTTATTTGAGGAGCCGGGTGTTGGTATTAACCATTTTAAAGTAGATGAACCATTTTCAAATCTACCCAAAGAAATATCTCGAGCAGGTGACTCTATCGTTAATCTGTCGATTTCTAATTCATCGGGTCTGAATAAATATACTTTTTCACCTAATCCATCTAATTTAAAATTAGTATGCAATTGATAACCATTAGTTGGTATAAACTCGGAACTCAATTCGTTTAATTCTGTCTCGGTAATAGAAAAATCAACGTAATTGTAGAATTCACTGCTTGTACTTGCTACATCAAAGGCAAGCGATGTTATCGGACCTGCAGTCAAACCAGCATTTTGAAGTTCACTAGCTAAAAATAAGAGTTGATGACGAGCTCCCCAATACCAATTTCCATATGGAGCTGGATACTCTGTGTTTCCATTAATAATTGACCCATTTCCAATTGAAATCCCGTTAAATCTCATGTTTGGTCGTTGTGAATACAATCCACCATTAATTGTGGAACACGCAGCAGGACTTCCGTCCACAAAAGAAACAAGAGTTGATGGAAAAGAAGTTAATGATTGCCTTACAGATGAATTTTCAGTGTACTGTGAATTGTTGTAAGAGCATACATTCACAATCAAATTACTTATGCCATCCCAATAAAATGGATTAGTTAAGTTATGTGAATTCCAGCCATTTACTGGATTAAAATTTTGTTGAGAAAGGCAAAACTGAAAAGAATCTCCTCCTTTTCGATTCTTACCGCTACAAAAAACAATTTGAAATTGGTTAGGCGCTAGTTTGGTTGAAGGGAATTCCCATTTTTTTGGAAAATTTTCATCATCAGAAATTGAATATGACTCCAAATCAACTGTATCAAAACCTAAATTATACAACTCAATCCAATCGGGAGAATCGCCATCTTCGTCTTGAATTGATAAATAATTCTTGTTACACCCTTCATTAATAAGCACTTGCGACAGCGCAATTTGATAAAACTGAAGAACCACAATAAACGTTAACGCAATTTTCATGTCTGAATCAAAAGTAACATAAATTAGGGAAGTAAGAAGATCGTCACAATGTCTTAATGTAATTTATAAAATCTGAAAACAAAATTTTAAATTCCCCCATGATGTAATTTTCATCAATTTCCTTTAATGCAAATTCATATTTTTTACCATTTGAATAATAAAATCCATAATTATCAGAAGTTTCGATTATTTTCGGGATTAATTGTCCTGAATTAAAAATAGTTTGATTTTTTAAATCTTGTCTAACGAGAGGAGGAGAAGTCAGAAAACGATAATTTGTCCCATCTCGAGTCATGATTCCTTTCTGAAGTAATTGCTGAAAAAAAGACTCCTTTTTATCATTTAAGGTAAGCATTACCGAGTATTTAGGAACTGGAATCGATTTAGTTTTGCGAACCTCGATAGGATTAAACTCTTCATCCATAATCGTCTCTATATAAGTCTCAGTTACACTTGTTTGGCCTCCTTGCATAAATGAAACATCACCTTCCCAGGCATTTATAAAATCTTGAGTCGGAAATGAAATTCGTTTTGCATATTTATTTATAACTTGAAGTATTTCATTGTCTGGATTTTCACGAAATTTAGAAATATCGAGATGAAGATTTAAAAAACTGGAAGTTTCTGTCGATTTTTCAAAAGTATTTCCTTTTTCTTTTACTCCAATATTAAGTGGAGTTGTTTTGGCGAGAGCACTTTTAACAAGAAAATTACTAGAATCACTGTGTAGAGAAATAATTGCTTTGCTAAAACCAAGTTCTTTTATTTGATTTGAAGCGGTGCTTAAAACAAAAAAATCTTTTGAATAAATTGGCTCATTTAGAAAGGCCTTCCACATTGCAGACTGACTTCCTGCCTTAGCATCAACTATTCTTGAAAATTTAGATTTGAAATTATTCCCTTTGTAAATAAAGGCATATGATTTATCATAATAGAAATATAGTTTTTCCTTTTTCAAAACACAAATCTTTCTGTTGCCGATTAAAGTGTCCTTGATTGGATAAACAATTTTTAATTTATTAATACCAGGAGTCACCTTGGAACTATCTGACAAATAAACAATTAGACCAAATTCATTTTTTGAATTCCCGAAAACATAGGATGTTTTTTGTAAATCAATTCCATAACTTTTACTTTGACTTAACAGAAATTCATAGGATAAAAAATCTTTGAACTCAAGTTCATTTTTTTCAGTTATTTTTTGAGATTCTCTAGCAAAATCCAAAAGGTTTATTCGGCCGATATATTCATCGTCAGGAAGTCGATCTAAAATTGAAGG
>JBIIHD010000193.1:0-3882 GCA_044236095.1 Crocinitomicaceae bacterium
TAATCCCAAATGCTTTACCAAAAGTAATGATTCGGGCAAAAACCTTCTTTTCAATCTCAAGAGCGGAAACTACACCTTTGCCTTTATCGCCAACAATTCCTGCACTATGTGCTTCGTCAACAATTAAATAGGCGTTAAATTGAGCGCACAATTGGGTGAGTTTTCTAAAATGAGACATTGTTCCATCCATCGAATAGAAAGATTCGACTACCACGTAAGTTATTTTTGAATCGTGCTTATGTAGTAATCTTTCAAGATCGCTATAATCGTGATGTTTGAAAGAAAATGAATCGGCAAATGACAAACGCATTCCTTCCTTGGCGCTTGCGTGAATTCGTTCATCGTACAAAATGACATCACCGCGCTGTGGTACACTGCTCAATAAACCAAGATTTGCTGCATAACCCGAATTGAATACCAAAGCAGATTCAGTATTAAAATGAGTAGCAAGAAATTGTTCACATTTTACTGCTTCAGTTGAATTTCCTGAAATTAATCGAGAACCTGTCGAGCCATTTAAACTTCCTTGAGTATGTTTTTCTCGAGCAAAACCCAAATAATCGTTGGAATAAAAATCAATCAAAGAATCTAGTGAGTTTAATTCTCGAAAAGTTCCTTTTGACCTTCGATTTTCTAATTTTTCAAGAAGTTTTTGATGCATTTAAATAGAATCAACAGAAGTCATTTTTCTGGGTTCAAAACCATTCATAATCGCTTGATTACGCGCTTCTTTTAATTCGCTTTCTCGTTCTGCTTCCTTGCGTTTTCGCTCTTCGATTTTAGCATCTGGAAGACTTACAGGTTGTTCAGTATCCTTGAATGGTTCCTTAGGAATTAATCCCAAAATATCAAACATAGCTTTATCTTCATTAAACTCAGGATTTGGGGTGGTAAGCAATTTGTCTCCTGCGAAAATAGAACCTGCGCCTGCCATAAAACACAGAGCTTGTCCTTCCATATTCATTTTTGTTCTACCTGCTGATAAACGAACAATGGCCTCCGGAAATACAATTCGTGTTGTTGCTACCATACGAATCATTTCCCACTGCTCAATCGGTTTTTGATCTTCCAATGGCGTTCCCTCAACAGCAACTAAGGCATTGATTGGAATAGATTCCGGTGGGTTTTCCATTTTCATGTAGCTCATCAACAATCCAATTCGATCTTCTACAGCTTCCCCCATTCCGATAATTCCTCCGGAACAAACCGTAATTCCTGCCTTTCTGGCATTTTCAATCGTATTTAAACGGTCTTCGTATTCACGGGTGGAAATGATATCTCCATAAAATTCAGGTGAAGAATCTAAGTTGTGATTATAAGCAAATAACCCGGCATTTTTTAATCTTTTTGCTTGCTCTTCGTTCATCATTCCGAGCGTACAGCAAACTTCCATTCCTAGATTGTTAACTTCTTGGACCATTTCAACTACATTGTCAAAATCTTTGTTGTCACGCACCTCTCGCCATGCTGCTCCCATACACAAACGCGAAGAACCATTGGTTTTGGCATTTTTTGCTTGCTCAATAACGGATTCAACCGTCATGAGTTTGTGAGCATCAACATCCGTGTTATAACGTGCAGCTTGCGGACAATATCCACAATCTTCTGCGCAACCACCTGTTTTAATACTCAATAATGAGGACATTTGAACCTCTCTCGGGTTGTGAAATTGACGATGAATCGTCGCAGCCTCAAAAACTAATTCCAAAATAGGTTTATTGTATAAATCAAGAAGTTGTTGCTTGGTTTGGTAAGCCGGATTCACTTTCATAACTCAAATTTGAATGACAAATATACGGATAGTTGAATAGACTTTCAATGTGATATAAAACAAAAAGAGGCCACAAAAGCGACCTCTTTCCATTTAAACAAACAACAACAAACAAATTCCTGAACGTCTCTTCAGCTATTTCAGGAATACTTTTGTGCCTTTTGGCAAATGTTGATCGGGTGTAAACGTGTAGTTTTTTCTTAAAAGTGATTTCAAGCGAATTCCTTTTTCCTGAGAAATTTCTCGAAGCGTTTTTTGTTCGCTCAAAATAAATTGTTTTTCCTTTTTGGAATTTCTTGCTTTTGATTCAATATATATTTTTTCTCCTACAACTAAAAACTCTTTATTAGGATGAAAATCATTGTATTTTCGCAACAAAGGCATTGAAATCCCAAGTTCAACTGATATTTTAAAAAATGTATCTCCTTTTTTAGCGACAATGTAATTCGAACCATTTGAAGTTGTTGAAATGACATGCTTGCCCAAAAGAGATTGAATTTGATTTGCAGCGAAATTTCCCGAACTTAAATTTTGCTTATCCAATTCAAAAAGCTTCTCGTCTTCGATCAGTTTAATCAGTTTATCTGCGTAGGTCGAATCAGTAGCATAACCGGCATCTTTTAGTCCTTTCGCCCAATTTTTATAATCAGTTGATTTGTAATTGAATAAAAATTCATAGCGCTTGTATTTTTTCAAAAATTCACTGTGATCTTTATAAGATTCTTTGGCATTGGAGTAAACACGAAAACATTCATTTTTAGCATCGTCATCCAAATACATTTTATCACCTTCCCAGTCATGGCATTTGATTCCAAAGTGATTATTTCCTTCTCTCGCCAGTTTTGAATTTCCATTTCCAGATTCTAGAATCCCTTGAGCCATGGTTACACTTGCTGGGATACCGTAGACATTCATTTGTTCGATAGCCGCAATTTTCCATGAATTAATGTATTCTAACCTAGATATAATTATATCTTCGGCTCTGGAAGTCGAGAGATTTAGAATTAAAATAAGAAAAAATAATTGTTTCATGAGTTTGCGGAACATACATTACGCTGGTTAACTGATTTTAGTTACAAGATTTATTTAATAGTTCCGGACTTTTGTTTTCATTCCATTAAAACAAAACCCATTTGAAGGGAAATTTGTACTTTTGAAGCCTGATAAATAAAAATCATGACTCCAAAGTTTAATGTTCTCAAAATTAATGATATAAGACAGGAAACTGAAGATGCTGTATCCATTGCTTTTGATGTTCCCGAAAATTTAAAATCAGATTATAATTACAAAGCAGGGCAGTACCTAACGCTTCGTTCAACAATTAATAATGAAGATGTAAGACGTTCTTACTCCTTATGTTCAGCTCCATATGAAAACGAATGGCGAGTGGCTATCAAGCAGGTTGAAAATGGTGTTTTTTCGACTTTTGCCAACTACGATTTGAAAATTGGGGATGAGATTCAGGTAATGACACCGATGGGTAATTTCAAAGTGGAAACGGATTCAAAAGCGAAGAAATCGTATGTTCTATTTGCTGCCGGTAGTGGAATCACTCCAATTCTGTCTATTGCGAAAACTGTTTTAAAAGAAGAGCCTCAAAGCGATATTACTTTATTTTATGGAAATAAAGGATTTTCAAGTATTATTTTTCGAGAGGAATTAGAGGCTTTGAAAAGTTTGCATCTTTCCAATTTCAGAATTATTCATGTATTGTCTCGTGAAAGCCTTGGAAATAAGATCCAAAAAGGAAGGATTGACGCTGATAAATGTGCTCAATTGTACGATGCCTTCTTGAAAAATCAAACAATTGATGGAGTATATATTTGTGGCCCAGAAAGCATGATTTTAGACGTCGAAAAAACATTAATTGAGAAAGGAGTAGGTAAAGAAAATATTCATTTTGAATTATTTACTAGTTCAAGCAGCGCTAAAAAGACCGAGTTTAAAGAGACAAATGAACCTTCTTTTGATTCTAGTGTTTCACTAATTCTTGATGGAGATACTTACGATTTTAAAATGTCTTCGCAAGGAAAAAGTGTTCTGGATGCAGGATACGAAGTTGGTGCTGATTTACCTTTTGCTTGTAAAGGAGGAGTTTGTTGTACTTGTAA
>JBIIHD010000194.1:0-3870 GCA_044236095.1 Crocinitomicaceae bacterium
CTGTATTGGTAAACAAATATTTGTCAACCACTTGGGAGCAAGAAAAGGTGAAAATAATTCCTCCAGATTTGATGGATTTAATCGCCATTTCATTTAAACGCTTGTATCCTTGAATTGCCTGATGTCTTTTGTCGCGGTGTTTTGCAAATGCTGGAGGATCTAAAACAATTATATCATAAGAATTATCAAGTTTTTTTAGGTATTCCATCGCATCCGCAACAATACATTTATGTTTGCCTTCAAATTTGTTTAATGCAATATTGGTATCTGTCAATTCTATCGCTTTTTTTGAACTGTCCAATGAGTGAACCTCTTTTGCCCCAGCTTGTAATGCAGAAAGACTAAATCCGCCACTGTAGCAAAAGGTATTCAGTATTTTTTTACTTTGAGCGTATTTCCCTAATAATGCTCTGTTTTCTCGTTGATCGATGAAAAATCCGGTTTTTTGGCCTTTTATCCAATCGATGGAAAAAACAATTCCATTTTCTTTAGCTAGATGAGGTAATTCAACGTTTCCAAATACGAATTCATCCTTGATATTATCTTTATTTTGTAGCGTATCACTTGATTTAGCATAAACTGCTTTCAACTCTTTTTTCAAATTTACTTGAAGTGCATTATTAATCCATTCAAGTGATTGATACATTCCAATGCTATGACATTGAACGACAGTTACTCCTGCATAAAAATCGATAATCAGACCAGGTAAACCATCACCTTCACCGTGAATTAAGCGACAAATTGAATTATCTTTTGAAAATAATCCTAAATCTTTTCTTAATTCAATTGCTTCTCCGATTTTATGATTAAAAAAGTCTTGATTTACTTCAATGTTTTCAAAACTCAGTATTCTAATTGCAATAGTTGCATTCTGAAAATGGCCGTTCGCCAAAAATCTTTTTTTTGAATCATACACAGAAACTAAATCCCCATCTCTGATTTCCTCATCAATAAGGTCGATAGCTCCTGAAAAAATCCATGGATGTTTTCGCAGAATTGATTCTTCTTTGTTTTTTTTGAGGATGACTTCCTTGTTCATAAGTGGCAAAGGTAAGGCTTTGCTTTTAATTTGAATTAATTCAGTTTAGAACAAATGTCTGTGGCAATGTTTCGCGCCTCTTTATCTGCATTAACGTAGTCTTCGTAATGTGGGGATTGAATTTTAGGAGATTTCGATAACGTTTCTTCATTTACTTTAAATATGTCAATAAAATCAATTCTATCTTCAAGAAATGCTTGTACTGCAATTTCATTAGCCGCATTTAAAAAACATGCAGCCACTCCTTCTTGATGCATCGCTTCGTAGGCGAGATTTAAATTGCGAAAAACAGAAGAATCCGCTTTTTCAAACGTAAGATTGGGATAATCCATGAAGTTAAATCGAGGGAAATTCGTTTGAAAACGATTGGGATAAGTTAGTGCAAATTGTATCGGTAATTTCATGTCGGGTAAACCCATTTGAGCTTTCATGCTTCCATCTTCAAACTGAATCAATGAATGAATAATCGACTGAGGGTGAACGATCACGTCAATTTGTTCCGGTTTCAAATTAAAAAGCCACTTTGCCTCAATTACTTCAAGTCCTTTATTCATCAAGGAGGCTGAGTCAATTGTAATTTTGGCCCCCATCGACCAATTTGGATGCTTCAAAGCTTGCTGTTTAGTTACTTGTTTCAATTGATCAGCGCTAAAACCTCGAAATGGGCCACCAGATGCTGTTAAATATATTTTTTCAATTGGATTGTGAAATTCTCCCACCAAGCATTGAAAAATCGCAGAATGCTCAGAATCAACTGGATAAATATTTACTCCATTTTCTTTTGCAAGTTTTGTAATTAATTCTCCGGCAACAACCAGTGTCTCTTTATTTGCAAGAGCTATTGTTTTTTTGGCTTCAATTGCCCGAATTGTTGGTTTTAATCCGGCGTATCCCACCATCGCCGTCAAAACTGTATCGACTTCTGTTGATTCAACTACTTGACAAATAGCATCTTCTCCAGCGTATAGATGAATATCTTCCTCCTTTAGAGCTTCCTTCAAAACTGAATACAGCGAATCATCACCAATCACAACTGTATTTGGCTGGTATTTTTTTGCTTGTTCGATAAGAAGTTCAACATTTTTCCCTGCAGTCAATACTTCCAGCGAAAATTTATCAGGATATTGTTCAATTACCTCTAATGCTTGGGTACCAATAGATCCAGTGGAACCTAATATTGCTATTCCTTTTTTTTCTGACATCGAAAAAAATATTTGCTAATTATAAATTCTGAGTAGGTTAGAACCATTAAAAATAGTTCTGTATTGCCTTAACCCAAATTGACTGTTGGCAACAGGAGATCCGTCATACAATGAGAATGCAGCATTGTTACATGTATCTTTTAATTGCAGAAAATTGTCAGCGTCAGGGAATAAAGGTAAAAAACAAGTTCCTTCAGGATCGGCAGGTGAGTGACGATCAAAAGCAACAAATTCGTCAATGGCACGACGATATACAATGATTCCTCTCGATCCCCCATTTACATAGGACCAACCTCCAACTCCAGTCAATCCTGAATAACTTGGTAAATTAATGTCGATGGTAATGTCAAATGGGATATTTGGAACAGGATTCGTTCCATTTTTATTACATGACGATGAAATTAAAAAAATGGAAATGCAAAAAAAAAGTACGAACTTCATTGTTTAAAATTACTAAATGCTTTTCAAATTAAACGTATGGGCATTCATTTTATTTGCAGTCTTGATATTTTCAGGTTGTGTGACCCGCAAAATGTCTCCATCAGAAAAGCGAAGTCATCAAGCTAGTCGCACAATTAAAAAGTCACAACAAAAAGAGTTGAGAATTAAGAAAAAAGAGGCGAAAAAAGCCAAAAAACGTCATTGGAAAAACCAATCGAAGCAATACAAACAAACTATTCGGAGAAATAACAAGAGATTGAAACGCGAAAAATCCAAAAAAGGTAGAGAAGCGAATGATTTTATTGGGGATTAACTTTTTTGTACAGGTTTTCGTAAATGGGTAAAATTTTATCTAAAGCAAATTCCTGAGATCTTAGTTTTGCCTGATGTTTGAATATAGAAAGCTTTGAGGAATCTTTTAAAATTTCAATAGCATATTCCGACATTTTAGAAATGTCTCCAACATCTGCCATAAAGCCAGAAAATTTATGCTTATTCACTTCAGGTATTCCACCTGTATTTGAAGAAATCACTGGAACTCCCGCAGCCATTGCTTCAAGAGCTGCAAGTCCGAAACTTTCCGTTTCAGAAGGCAAAAGAAATAAATCAGAAAATTGTAAAACTTGATTTGTGTCACGCACTTTTCCGAAGAAGATCACTTTTTCTATAAGTCCAAGTTCTCGAGTAAGCTTTTCAGCCATGTAGCGGTCGGGACCATCACCAACTAAGATTAATTTGGATTGAATTTTTTTCTGAACTTCGTAAAATATCCGAATAACATCCTCAATTCTTTTTACCGGTCGAAAGTTCGAGATGTGACACAGGATTTTTTCGTCTTTTTTAGCATATTTCGACCTGATTTCGTCATAACATCTAATTTCTGTTTTATCTTCAATATGGATGAAATTCGGAATAACATGAATTTCTCGATCTATTCTAAAATATTTGATCGTATCGTCTTTCAAGCTTTGGGAAACGGTTGTAACTGCATTAGAAGCATTAATGCAAAATCGAATAACCGGTTCGAAAGATGGGTCTTTTCCAACAAGTGTGATATCCGTACCATGCAATGTAGTAATAAATGGAATTTCTATACCTTGAGTTTTTAAAATTTGTTGGGCCATGAACGCGGCAGATGCATGAGGAATAGCATAGTGTACATGGAGTAAATCTAGTTTTTCATATTTC
>JBIIHD010000195.1:0-3858 GCA_044236095.1 Crocinitomicaceae bacterium
TAAGGTTCCAATTTCGTTATTAGCATGCATTAAAGAAACCATAGTTGGAATATTTTCAGCCAATAATTTTTCCAAATGGTCAATATTTACATGACCCTTTTCATCGATTTCAACTAAAGTATATTCAATCGTATAGTTTTTCGACAAAGCATCAATACTATGTCCTACTGCGTGATGTTCTATGGAAGTGCTTATGATTCTTTTTACACCAAGATCTTTCACAGAAGCAATCAAAGCCATATTGTCCGCTTCGGTTCCCCCTGAAGTGAATATAATTTCGGCTGGAGAACATTTTAGATGTTTTGCAATTGATCTTCGCGAGGTTTCAATAAGCGCTTTAACTTGGCGTCCGTAAAAATGTGTTGATGAGGGATTTCCAAAGTCATTTTTCATAACTTGGGTCATTGCATCAATTACTTCAGGAGCCATTGACGTAGTTGCAGCATTATCCAGATAAACACGCATGAATAACATTTTTAAAAAAAACGAAGATAATTATTCTAATAGGAACTTCCGTAAGTCATCAAATAAGATTTTAGAAATTCATTGATTTCACCATCCATAACAGAATCTACATTCGTTGATTCAAAACCGGTTCGAACGTCTTTAACCAGTTTGTATGGGTGCATGACATAATTTCTAATTTGAGAACCCCATTCAATTTTCTTTTTATTAGCCTCTATCTCATTTCGTTTTTCCATTCGTGCCCTTAATTCTAATTCGTACAATTGTGAACGAAGCAATTGCATAGCTTTTTCTTTATTCGCGAGCTGAGATCTCGACTCCGAGTTTTCAATAATGATTCCAGATGGAGCGTGTCTTAATCTAACAGCGGTTTCTACTTTGTTTACGTTTTGTCCACCTGCTCCACCAGAGCGGAAAGTTTCAAAAGTAATATCAGCTGGATTTATATTTATTTCTATTTGATCATCCACCAAAGGATAAACATATACTGAGGCAAATGAAGTATGTCTTTTAGCGTTTGAATCAAACGGAGAAATACGCACTAAACGATGTACTCCATTTTCACCTTTTAAATAACCAAATGCAAATTCTCCTTCGAATTCTAGAGTTACTGTTTTAATTCCTGCAACATCTCCCTCTTGGTAGTTTAACTCAGTTACTTTGCAGCCATTTTTTTGACCCCACATGATGTACATACGCATGAGCATGGATGCCCAGTCACAACTTTCTGTTCCACCAGCTCCAGATGTAATCTGAAGCACGGCGCTTAATCGATCCTCTTCGCCTGAAAGCATATTTTTTAATTCCGTTGCTTCCACTCGATTCAATAAATCATTGTATTGATCCTCGATTTCTTTTTCAAGTGATGAATCTTCTTTGTAAAATTCAATTAAAACCTCAATATCATCGAGCGATTGTTTTAAAGCATTGTAACCATCAATCCAAAATTTTAGACTTCTAATCTCCTTCATTTGATTTTCAGCTTTTTTAGCATCATCCCAAAATCCAGGGTCTTGAGTTTTTAATTCCTTCTCTTTAAGTTCAATTTCTTTCTGGTCAATTTTTAAATAATTATAGATGGCATCTATTCGAATTGTCAAGTCTTTATGTTGTTCTGTTGTGATCATGCGACGAAATTAGTCAATTTGAATTTTTTTCTTCCATTAAAAATGAGATTATATTTCAATTTTTCTTTTAAATTTGCTCAAAATTAGTTAAATGAACATTCCACAAAATTTAAAATACACCAAAGATCACGAGTGGGTGAGGGTTGAAGGCGATGTTGCAGTAATTGGTATTACTGATTTTGCTCAGCACGAATTAGGAGATATTGTCTACGTAGAAATTGAAACAGTAGGTGAAAATTTGGATCAAGAAGAAGTATTTGGTTCCGTTGAGGCTGTTAAAACTGTTTCTGATTTGTTTATGCCTGTTTCGGGTGAAGTAATTGAGCTGAATGAAAATTTAGATTCAAGTCCTGAATTGGTAAATACTGATCCTTATGAGCAGGGATGGATGGTTAAAGTGAAAATGAGTAATCCATCTGAAGTTGGTGCATTACTATCTTCCAGCGAGTATCAAGATTTGATCGGTTAATTGTTGATAATTATAATTCAGAAACTAGTTTATTGACAAATTAGTTTATAAATTTGGAATGTTATTTGGTGAAATTCCACAAATATTAAAACATGGAAAGTAAAAAAAGTAACGAGGCGGATTTAGAAAAATTAAGACTTCCTCTCATATTTGCAGGTTTTTTGTTCATTGCTTCGCTTGTTTTAGCTTCTTTTTCATATCAAGAAGTCGCTGGTGATGGTTCTTCCAAGGAACTGGCAAAGACTTCTGAAAAAGTAGACAAAGAAGAAAAATCACAAGATAAACCACCGCCACCGGCTCCGGCTCCTCCTTCTCAAGTTCAATCTGCTGCGCCTTCACCAGCGCCAATGGATGTTGATATTGATACATCAAGTAATGTCACTAAAAATCCAACTGTATCTGGAGGTGGGACTGGTTGTAAAGACTTTGATAACGATAACTTGTGTGATTCCTTGGATAAATGTCCAGACCTACCTGGTCCGAAAGAAAATGGTGGATGTCCGCTGGACAACGATACAGACGATGATGGTGTTTTAAATGAAGTAGATAATTGTCCGGATGTGCCAGGACCAGCATCTAATGATGGATGTCCTGAAGAAGAAGAAATAGTCGATTTCCCTGATGTGGAAGCAGCTTTTCCAGGTGGAGAGGTAGAACTTCAAAAATTCTTGAAGAATAATGTTAAGTTCCCAGAGATATGTATGGATATGGATGCCTCAGGTCGTATATTTATGAAGTTTACTGTTGAAAAAGACGGAAGTATCTCAAATATACAAGTAGAAAAAAATACAACGGGATGTGACGACTTTGTGAAAGAAGCAACTCGAGTACTTAACCTCATGCCTAAATGGAGTGCTGGAGAAGTAGGTGGGGATCCTAAAAGAACAACGTGTAGATTACCTTTCAATTTTAAAATAGGATAGTAAATAATCACTTATCAATAGCCTCGAGATTTTCTCGGGGCTTTTTTATTTGTAAATGAAGAAATTAATCATTTTATTTTTTGTCTTACTTCATTTGAAAGGCTTTTCACAAGAGTGTCCTATTTTACCTGCACCGGTAACTTATCAAAAGATTAATTCAACAATTGAAATTCCATCTGAAATCAATGTGGATTTTAGTGATTTATCTGAGAATTTAATCAAACAATTTGGTGAGCTTAATAAATTTTACCATCAATTTCAAACTACACAATCAAAGGAAGAATCTTTCATCACATTTAAAAAATTGAAAAATGTTATTCATGATTCATATTCAATCAACGTAACTGATAATATTACGATTTCATATTCTTCTGATGCATCCTGTTTTTACGCGATTAATTCCTTGTTTCAATTGATTAAAAATGAAAACTCTCAATTTTCAATTTCTAAGTGTTTTGTAAAAGATTACCCAAAATTTCAGTGGAGAGGATTGCATTTGGATGTTGCCAGGCATTTTTTTACCGTGGAAGAAGTAAAACGCTATATCGATTTAATGTCCATGTATAAATTTAATACTTTTCATTGGCATCTCACTGATGATCAGGGTTGGAGAATTGAAATTAAACAATTCCCTAAACTTACTGAAATGGGATCATGGAGAGATAGCACGTTAAACAATCACTATTCTACAAAACCAAGAACTTTCACCAAACAACGATATGGAGGATTTTACACGCAAGATCAAATTAAAGAAATTATAGCGTATGCCTCATCCAAATACATCACAGTTGTTCCAGAAATTGAAATGCCAGGTCATAGTAGAGCAGCATTGGCAGCATACCCAGAGTATAGCTGTAATGGAGTTGGTCAAGGT
>JBIIHD010000196.1:0-3814 GCA_044236095.1 Crocinitomicaceae bacterium
ATCTAGTACAGGAAACTTTTCAAAAGGAGATTCCATTCCCAAACGGACAAATTCACAACCTAAAATATTAATATCAAAAGCCAAATTTTGTCCAACCAATACATTCGTTTTCTCTAAAACTTTGGAAAATACAGTCAATACATCCTGTAAAGAATCACCATAAGTAGAAGCCAATTCTGTTGAAATACCATGTACTTTTTCGGCATCGTATGGAATATTAAACCCCTCCGGTCGAATTAAAAAATCTCGCTGATCGACCAAACGACCGAAATCATCATGTAGTTGCCAAGCAATTTGAATGGCTCTTGGCCAATTATCTGTATCTGTTATTGGCGCATTGTAATTTCGCGGCAAACCAGTGGTTTCAGTGTCGAATATGAGGTACATGGAAAATAAAAATAGGACTTTAAAGATACCAATTATATAAATCCTTTAATCGAGAATTTAAAAATGATATTCACATTTGGTGTGTTAAATTATAAATGAGAATAATTATAGCTGTTGACCTCAATGAATTGTATTAAATTTGTGGTGTTGAACGACTAATAATTCAACCTTTTTAAATTGAAAATTGCGCTTTTTGGAAATCCAAATACTGGTAAAAGCTCAGTATTTAATATGTTGACCGGACTTCGTCAACATGTTAGTAATTTCCCAGGTGTAACTGTCGAAAAGAAATCTGGAATTTTACGCATCAACAATCAAGACCATACTTTAACCGATTTCCCAGGAACGTATAGTATCTACCCAAGAACCAAAGACGAAGAAGTTGTTTATAAAGTACTTACAAATAGAAAACATTCCGATTTCCCTGAACTAGCACTTGTTGTTCTCGATGCTTCTCAATTAAAGCGAAATTTATTATTATGTTCCCAACTTTACGATAGTCAAATTCCTTTGATCTTAGTGGTGAATATGACTGATATTGCTCAGCGAAAAGGACTTTCAATTGATATTCAAAAACTGGAAGATTCCTTCCCAGGAAGCCAAATAATAACTACTAATGCACGTGTTGGACTTGGAAAAGATAGATTATTAGACGCAATTTCTTCCTTTGACAAAATTAAAAATCAAAAAGAACGAAAAACGGTCATATCGAATTATGTTCCTGCTGAAATATCTGATACGAAAAGTCAGATTGAAGAAACAAAATTTCGTATGGAATGGATTGAAAAACAATTGATTAATATTCAAATCCAAAATAAGAACAAAAGAGACGAAAAACACTTTTTAGATAGAATCTTGGTGCATTGGTTTTGGGGTTACATCATCTTTATTGCTGTTCTACTCGTCATTTTTCAATTTATTTTCGCCTTTGCTTCCTATCCAATGGATGCGATAGACATAATTTTTACCAATTTCTCAGGATTTCTTCAAAATAACCTACCGGAAGGAGTTTTGACGAATCTCTTAAGTCAAGGAATTGTTCCCGGAATTGGCGGGGTAGTTGTTTTCATTCCTCAGATAGCCTTGTTATTTTTATTCATTTCCATCTTGGAAGAAACTGGATATTTATCCCGAGTCGTTTTTATTATGGATCGCATCATGAGGCCATTGGGTTTGAATGGAAAAAGTGTTGTTCCGCTTATGTCAAGTGTAGCCTGCGCGATTCCAGGAGTAATGGCTGCAAGAACAATTTCAGATTGGCGAGAAAGATTAATTACTATTCTTGTTGCACCTCTTATGAGCTGTAGCGCCCGAATTCCAGTTTACACCTTACTAATAGCCTTAGTTATCCCGGAAGAACAAATTGGAGGATTTATAAATCTTCAAGGGTTGGTATTGTTTTTTCTGTATTTCTTGGGATTAGCTTCAGCACTAATCATTGCAGCTATCTTAAAAATGATAATCAGTCGTAAAGAAAAAGGATTTTTACTCTTAGAAATTCCAGAATTAAAGAAGCCTCGTTGGCAAAATATATTTATAACCGTGTTTGAAAAAGTAAGAATCTTTATCTGGGATGCAGGTAAAGTTATTTTGGCAATTTCAATTATACTGTGGGCCTTGGCATCATTTGGCCCGGGAAATGCAATTCAAGAGGCTCAAGAAAAATCGAGTGTTTTCGCACAAAAGCAAAACTGGAATGAGGAGGAAAAAAATCAATTTATTGCATCTGCTCAACTAGAGCAATCCTACATGGGTATTTTGGGTAAAACCATAGAACCCATTATTCAGCCTTTGGGTTATGACTGGAAGATTGGAGTTTCATTATTAACATCCTTTGCAGCCCGTGAGGTATTTGTAGGCTCATTAGCAACCATTTACGCTGTACATGATAAATCTGAAGATAATGTTCTACTCATTAATCGATTACAAGCTGAAATCAACGAAAATGGATCGAAAGTATATACTCTCGCCACTGGTTGTTCATTAATGGTTTTTTACGTTTTTGCTATGCAATGTATGTCAACATTAGCTGTTGTAAAGAGAGAAACAAAATCATGGAAATGGCCACTTATTCAATTAGCATTCATGGGAATTTTAGCTTATAGCATGAGTTTTATCACCTATTCAATACTTTCCTAATGCAAGTTGCAATTACATCATTATTAATCACTTCAGCTTTTGCCTTCATCCTTCATAGATTTTATAAACAATGGTTCTCAAAATCAAATTCATGCGAGAATTGTTCGATGGGAAAAACAAATCACGAAAATCGATAAAAATGAAAATCATTTCTATTCTTTTAATTTTATTTTATTTTAGTTTTCCAAATTTATCAAAAGCCCAAAATCGGAAATTTCTTTTCCCTTCCTTTGATTTAGTTCGAACTGGACCTTATATCGGAGTTCAACGAGGAAATTATTCGAACCTTGAATTAGGTTATGAAAAACAATGGAAGGATTTAAAATTAATAAGACCACAAACTTCGGCAGTGTATGGCGGCATAAATTACAATATCAATTATGGAGTTATTGGCGCGGATATGGGTGCTTGGAGAAAGTTAGGTGTATTTGGAATTACCTATGGTGTAGCTGCCCTCTTTAGGACAGATTTCACATTTTCAAAAATTGGATTTACTCCCTTCCTTGGATTAAAATTGGGCAAATTTCATATCAAAACTGGACATCAATTTTTATTTCCGATGCAACAAGAATTCGGAGTAAACGAATATTATATTTCCCTTAGATTTAAGGTTTGGAGTACTAAAAGAATTAAAAAGGGGTAATTCAATTATCAAATAAACGAGAGTCCCAGTTTTCCAACTCATCCTCTTCTACTAATTTCAAATTCTCCAAGATGTCAATAATTTCTTGAAAAGGAGTTTTATTCAAAATCATGTCATAATTCCAGTCCGTTTCATACAACCAGGATTTCACGTCTTCCTTTTTCAAATGATATCGCCAAGAGAGGGTGTCTACTGTTTTGGATTCATTTTTCAACAATCTTGCTCTATTACCAATCAAATTGCACATTTTAGTTAGCAACTCTCTATGCTTTGTTAAAACTTCATTTCTCACTGCAATGACAAAACAAGGCCATGGAGTTACAACTTCTCCTATGCATTTACATTTTCCTTGTTCCACAAAAGGTTGTGTTGTATATTTTTCCCAAAGAAATGCATCTGCCTCATGGTTCTCCAGAGCCCACAACCCACCATAAATATCACCAATTACATTGAACTTCAGTTTTTTATGATCCCATCCTGAACTATTTGCTTGGACCAAAGCCATAATGTGAGAACCGGATCCGAAACGAGAAATAGCAAACACCTTATTTTCTAGATCTTCAACACTTTTAAAGGTGGAATCAACTGGAACATGAACTCCCCATCTCAAAGATGAATTGACATAAATATTGAGTATGGTAGCCG
>JBIIHD010000197.1:0-3813 GCA_044236095.1 Crocinitomicaceae bacterium
TGGGAAGATGAATAGTACGAAGAATTTTTTATTTCTCGTATCAACCAATCGTTTTGAAGTTTATCACCTTGAGGGTCTCGATCGATACCAATCTTGGGCTGTAGACTTAACAAATAAACCAGAACTTCAGAAAAGAGAATTTATCACTGATTTTTTAGTTAAAGAAGGCATAACCTTATTGGATTATTCTAATTCTCTCGTTCTTTGGTCTAATGATCAAATGGTTTTAGTTCCTGCTCAACTTTATGACAATTCCAATACAGAAAATCTGTTGAGTTTAAATTTTGGAAATCATTTTAGTAAAAATGATGCAGATTTTAATCGAATTCCTTCTTTAAATTTGGTGGCAATTTATACAATACCACTGTGGCTTAAAACTTTATTCGTATTAAAATTCCCTGGGACAACAATAACACACTCTTCAACTGCTTGGATCAAATATCTATCAAACAAAAATTCAACGACTAAAATTTGTGGTGTTTTATCATTGGAAAATCAAATGTTGAGTTTTATTGTTTTTCAGAATGATTCCCCAATTATATGTATTCAATCCCAATTTCAGGAACTTGATGACATTGCTTATTACGTCACATACGCTTTACAAAACTCGAAATTAGAAATGACAAATGGAACCATTGAAATATTTGATTTTAATTCTGAAAATGAGGTCATAGCTCAAGGCCTTTTAAATCGCTTAAAAGATCTCCATATTTTTTCCGATTTAAACTGGGTACTGAAAAATGATCTTGCTTTAACTTCATTTGAGTTATGCGTATAGTTGGCGGTGAATTGCGAGGAAGACGAATTTCTGTACCATCAAATTTCCCGTCTAGACCAACCACCGATTATGCGAAAGAAGGACTTTTTAATGTTTTAGAAAATCAATTAGACTTAACTAACTATCAAGTTTTAGATTTGTGCTCAGGAACAGGAAATATTTCCCTTGAGTTTATTTCGCGAGGAGCATCAAAAGTAACGTGTGTAGATATTCACATGAATTGTGTGAAATTCATACTTAAAAATGCACAAGCTCTTGGTATAGAAAATAAAATTCAAACCCGAAAAATGGATATTCTTTCTTTTGTGAAAAGTACAAAGGATAAATTTGAATTAGTTTTTGCCGATCCACCCTATGCATACTCAAAATATGATGAATTAATAGAGAATGTTCTTAACTCTACTATTCTACATTCGAATAGTTATTTTATTTTGGAACATAGTAAACAAATGTCTTTTGAAAGCAAACCTAATTTTGTTTTTTATCGTAATTATGGCAATGTAACTTTTAGTTTTTTTAAATCCAATTAAAATGAATATTGCAGTGTTTCCCGGTTCATTTGACCCGTTTACAAAAGGACATGAATCAGTTGTTCGTAAAGGCATACAATTATTTGATAAAGTTGTTGTTGCCATTGGGAGTAATTCTAAGAAAACAAGTTTATTTTCGATGGAAAGCAGAAAAACACACATTCAATCTATTTTTCAAAACGAGATTGAAGTTGTTGATTACCAATGCTTGACAGTTGATTTGTGTCATCGATTTAATGCCAAATTCGTTATTAGAGGTATCCGAGATACAAAAGATTTTGAATACGAAAATTCAATCGCGCACATGAATAAAGTTTTGGGTAGTATCGAAACAGTTTTCTTTACAACTGAAGCTGAGTACACTTTTATTAATTCATCCATTGTTCGAGAAATATATTTAAACGGCGGTGATATTTCTTCTTTTGTAACAAATTCTGAAATTTTAGTTAAATAATTTTGTTTAACTTCCCTCATGAAATTTAGTTTAGTCATATTTTTTGCATTAGTTTCGAATTTTATCTTTGCTCAATCGAAATCAGACTCAATCAAAATACGAGGTGTTGGAAGTTATTATAAAAATGCCTTGATTGAACTTTATCAAATAGAAGATTACATTACATTTAAAGAATCCTTGCTAGCTAGAACTACTGTTGACTCAACAGGTTATTTTGAGTTTAAACTAAAAAAAATACCTACTCAAAAAGTTGTAATTCGATCCAAAAAGAACTCTAGTTATATTTACGTTCAACCCGGTGGTAACTATTTAATTACAATCCCAGAAAAAAATGAGTATGAATCCAAAAATCCCAATGGAAATCATGTCGATGTTATTTTTTATAAATTGGATTCTACAGATATAAATTACAAAGTTTTGAAATTTGATAGATTCATTGAAAAAGAATTGGGTGATTTTTATCATATAAAAAAGATTAATTCTACTGAGTATGAGCGTCGCTATTCTGCCATGAAAAAGGAAATTCTTAAAAGAAACTCGAAAGATACCAACCTATTTTTTCTTTATCATGTAAAATACTCTTTAGCAGAAATGGATGACCTTGAGTCGGTTACAGGTAAGACACGTTCTCAAAAATTTGTGCAATTTATTACGGGAGTTCCAATGTATTATCGGAGTAATAATTATATGAATTATTTGAATGTTTATTTTGAGAATTTAATATCGAACGTGAGTAATCAGGTCAAAGATGATTTGTATGATGCCGTGATTTTTCGAAGTCCAACATTGGCTATGAAGGCATTATCTTCAGAAAAAGATTTGAAAAACATTCAACTAAGGGAACTAGCTCTGATCAAATTACTGTATGAGCAATCCTATGAAAATAGATACCCTAAGACAAATTTGATTTTTATACTAGATAGTTTGAAAACTAAATCCAAATTTAGTGAACATCGAAAAATTGCGGAAAATGTTTTGGAACGCATATCTGATTTAAGTGTAAACTCTAAATTCCCGGAATTTAATTTAGTTACAGTAAAAGGTGATACGATTTCTAATCAAAATTTAGATGGAAAACATGTGTATTTTCACTTTTATGATCCAAACGATGAAGAATCTCAAAAAGCTATTCAACCCTTATTCAAATTATATCAAAACTATTCAGATTATATTCATTTTGTAACCATTAGTTTAATTGATTTAAAAATAGATAAATTTCCTGATTTCCCATGGAATACAGTTTGTCTCAGTGAAGCAGATAATTTTATGAAATTATGCAATATAAAAGTATTTCCGTCTTACATTTTGTTAGATGAATCACTAAATATATTGGCAAATCCGGCATTACATCCAGTTCCAAATGGATCCTATGAGACAATTGAACTCGTGTTTTTTCAAATCAAACGTCAAATAACAGGTGAGAGATGAAAATTGATTTAACCCATTTCCTTTGGAGCTAATTGGTTATTTTCTATCCATTCTAATTGGTATTGCTCTAGGTTTATTGGGCGGTGGAGGAAGTATTCTAACGGTTCCATTGCTTGTATACTTTTTTCATGTTAATCCTCTTTTAGCTTCGTCTTATTCTTTGATAATTGTAGGGTTTTCAAGTGCTCTTGGTTTGATTCCAAATTTTAAAAAAAGTGAAATTGAATTTAATGCAGCATTGAGATTTGGAGTTCCATCTGTAATTACGGTCTTTTGTACCAAGTTTTTCCTTGTTCCACTTATTCCTCAGGGTTTTGATTTTTTCGGCAAATACTACGTTCAAAGTGATAAGTTACTCATGATATTTTTTGCTTCACTTTTAATATTATCGGCAAACTCGATGATCAAGAGCAAAAATACAAGTGTAAAAAACGTTTCAAAATCCTCGTCACAATTATTATTTATTGGTTTACTTACGGGTTTTATTACAGGAATTATCGGAATTGGGGGAGGCTTCTTAATTGTTCCTGCTCTGGTTCAATTTTGCGCAATTGAAATAAAAAAGGCTGTAAGTACCTCATTGTTGATAATTCTAATGAATTCAATTATAGGACTTTTGGCTA
>JBIIHD010000198.1:0-3807 GCA_044236095.1 Crocinitomicaceae bacterium
GCTGATTTTGAAGTCTTCGTAACTGCCATTATGTAATTGGTAAAAAGCTGCTCTTTTGATATATCAGCAGGCTTACCTTCTAACATTGGGTTACCAAATGGATCTAAAAATTGCACCTTACCATCTGAATCAAATTTTTTCAAATTATCAACAATTTCCTCGTTTCCAACAACGATGATATTACAATTCTTCGCGGTAAAATATTTCTTGGCCATTGCTAACACATCTTCTTTTGTTACCCCATCCAGTCGCTGTAAGTAACTTTTATAATAATCTTGATCCAATTTATTTTTAATAATGTTAAGAGCGAAACGAGCAATTGTTTGAGGACGCTCTAACGAGCGAGCAAAACCACCTGACATGGATGACTTAGTTAGGCTTAATTCCTCATCTTTCACTAGTTGAGTAGTAATAATTTCAAACTCTTTCAATATTTCTGTTATTGCTGAATCTGTTACGGCATTTCTAAAATTACCTCCAGCTGACATCCAAGAACCATATTCTGTAACAGAAACGTTTGAATAGCAACCGTATGTATATGCCTTATTCTCGCGCAAATTTTGAAATAAACGCGTTCCGAAGCCTCCTCCACCAAGAATTCCATTTAAAACAGTAAGAGCCAATTGATTTTTATCGCCTGACTTCATTTGAATCGGAAATGTGACGTATACAACTGATTGTACTGCGCCCGGTTTTTTGATAAAATAAACTTGATTTCCATTTGCAGGCTTCCCAAAACCAGTTTCACCCTTAAATGCTTTCTCTCCTTTCCATGATCCAAAATATTTTTGAACAATGTTTTTCGCTTCGTCTTTCGTAATATCTCCGACGATTACAAGGTAGCTTCCATCCGGAGTAAAATTGGATTTATAATAATTCATGATGTCCTCTCTAGAAATTGAGGATAACGATTCTTCTGTCATTACTTCACCGAATGGATGATTTGGAAAATTTACTTTGACAGTAGCATTTGAGGCCATGCTTGAAGCATCTGATTTTGTTGAAATTAAATTATCTTGATTTTGTTTTCTAATTCTTTCAACCTCACTTTCGGGAAAATTTGTATTAAATAGTACATCTGACATCAATTCCAAACCCTTTGTCATATGTTTAGTTAAACATGACAATGTTACAGATGATTTATCCGCAGATAAATTAGCACCGATATAATCAATTTCTTTATCAAGTTGATCCTTAGTACGGTTAGAAGTTCCAGACATAATTAAGGATCCAGCCATTTCTGATAGGCCTGCTTTTTCTAGTTTTGGATCAGAACCCATTACAAAGTCAAAAGAAACTCTTGGTAATTTATGGTTCTCAGATAAAATTACAGTAATCCCATTTTCCATTTTAAAGACCTCTGAATCTTTAATATTTATTACAGGAGCCTTTCCAGGTTGAGGCTGCTTAGATCTATCAATTTGTGCACCTACAATAAAAGGGAAAGAAATTAGTATGGAGAATATGACTTTTTTCATTTTGGCTTTAATTTGACTTTGGAACATAATGTAAAATAACTCGAGTTTCTTGTGTAAGATACTTTTTGGCAACTCGTTGAATATCTTCTCGTGTTACTTTCATATATTCATTTAATAAAGTGTTTACACGATTTGTATTCTTGTAATAAACATGGTTATCGGCTAAATTTTCAGAAATACCTGAAATAGATGAGTTCGAAGAAATCAAATCATTTTCATATTTATTTCTAACTTTTTCAAATTCTTCTTGAGAAATGAGCTCTGATTTTATAATTTCTATTTGAGAATCAAATTCTTTCTGTAAATCATCGAGCTTAACCCCATCTGATGCAATAGCGGCAAAAATACCCATACCCGCATCTTCTAGGGCAAAGTTAAACGAGAAGGCATAATTGGCCATTTGTTTTTTCTCAACGATTGTTTTATTGATGCGAGATGAACTTCCTCCAGACAATACATCATTCATCATCTCCAAAGCATAGCTATCAGGATGCGTTTGCTCTGGGAATTTGTAACCCATAAATAAGGCTGAAAGCTGAATATTGTCCTCAATTTGTTCTTTTGTTATTTCTTTTAAAGGGTCATTATCCTTATTTGTTCGTTTAATTTCTATCGGAGTTTTTTCAAATTGCTTGATGAGTTTTTTCGCTTTTCGATTTTTTGATTTCATAAAATTCTTAGAATCAAAATTTGATTTAGAAAGATGATATTTCTTTTCAAATTCAGAATCCGAATAATTGACAAAATCACGATATAGATTCAACGCCTGACCTTTAGGAATAGTGGCAAAATAAGAATCGATAAGTTTTTTTGTTTGTTCAACATCTATATCTCCAGCAATTGATAATGTTGCATTTGAAGGAACATAATAGTTTTTATAGAAATTAACGTAATCCTCTTCTTGTGCCGCATCTAAGTGTTCCATACTTCCAATGGGCACCCAATTGTACGGGTGATTTGGAAACATTCTCTTACTCATTTCAGTAAGAAAAGATCCATAAGGCTGATTGTCGACACGTTGTCTTTTCTCTTCCTTTACGACAGAACGTTGAGTTTCAATCCCCTTCGTATCGACTTTTGCATGAAGTAATCTTTCACTTTCTAGCCAAAGACCTAATTCTAGTTTATTTGATGGAAGAAGTTCAAAATAAAATGTTCGATCTTGCGATGTATTTGCATTGAGTGTACCACCGTTTCTCTCTACGATTTTACTATATTCTCCTCTTTCAATATTCACGGTTCCCTCAAATAATAAATGCTCGAAGAAATGAGCAAATCCTGTTCGATTGGGTGTCTCATTTTTTGATCCAACATGATATAGAACAGAAACGGCAACTATTGGGGTAGCATGCTCTTCATGCAGTATGACGTGCATTCCGTTTGGCAAGTCATATTCTATAAATTCAATTTTTCGTTGTCCAAAAAGAGATGTTGATACTAGAATCAACGCAGCAGAAATTACTATTTTACTCATTCAATTACTATTTTTTGAAATGTAAATTTACAATATTGGATTGAAAATTTTTATCTTATGAAAATAAAAAAACCGATCGAATTGATCGGTTTTTTCTATTAATTCTAATATTTGTTACAGTTTAATAAATTTAGATGTAGCTATTTTACCTCCAGCCAATAAACGAACAATATATGTACCTGTTCTTAAATCATCAACATTTAAATCAAGACTTTGTTTTCCTGAATTTAAATTTTTGAAGTCTATTGATTTCACTTTAGTACCATTAATGGTGTAAACCTCAACTTCAACATCAGAAGGACTATCTAGATTTACCGAAATTGCCGTAGATGTATTTGTTGGATTTGGATACATCGTGAATTTGAACTTATCTTTCTCTCCGAAATTACTTTGGGTTTCATCAATTCCCAGATAAGATGCAGAACTCCAAATACCGCGACCGAAAGTACCTATATAAATTTCTCCTGGTCTACCATTACCTTCCTCCCAACTTCTCCAAGATTGACGTACTTCATATACAGGAGTTCCTTCAAAGCCTGCCGATGAATTAGTCCATGCATTTGTTCCAAGTCCACCTGTAGTTGAAACCAAAACACCGCTGGATGTCCCAAGAACAATAATATCTGGATTTTCTCGATCGATTATTCCATCATAACATGCGACTCCACCAACAGTCGTCAAAGCTACCGTGGTTAGTGCATTTGCTCCTGCAGTTGAAGCGTCTGTTGCTCTTCTTACAGAACCACTGAATCCAGGCAACAATAACAAATCATCTTCATCGTTGGGATTAACGGCAATACCTTCATATCCAGTATTAGTGATTTTTGTTGCAGTTGTATAAGTTGGAGTTGTTGC
>JBIIHD010000199.1:0-3804 GCA_044236095.1 Crocinitomicaceae bacterium
CAAAACAACATCTCGAAATTAGAAAAAGATAATTTAAATAAGGCAGATTTTATTATTTGCGTTCCAGAAACCATGACTAGAACCCATTAACGAAATGTCAAAGAAAATAATTGTTTGGGGAGTTGGGTGGTTGGGACTGCCTGTAGTAAATCAACTGTTGAAAGAAAATCACAATATTGTTTGTCTCACTCGAAATATTTCGAAAAAAATTGATTTAATTAATCAAGGTATAGAATCCCTATCAATTGAGGAGATTTTAAAAAACCAAGATATATTAAAAACCTGTGAATCATTCATTTTAACAGTCCCGCCGGTGAATGATTCATTTTTTTTTGAAACGCTTCTAACAATTCTTAATTCTTTACCGAAGGATGTGCAATTTATTTATACAAGCTCAACAGGAATTTATCAAGATATAAATGGAGAAGTCGATGAGGACTCAGCCCTTGATTCTACTAGTAAGGTATATCTAACAGAACAATTCCTTCAATTAAATAAACCAGAAAATTTAACCATTCTCAGACTTGGAGGATTAATTGGTCCAAAAAGACATCCTATTCGTTATCTGATAAAAAATCCTATTAACTCATCGCCGCTTCAAGTTGTTAATTTAATTCAGCAACAAGATGTTATCAAAGTAATATGTTTGTTGGTTAAAACAAAGATTAGAGGCATTTACAATATCTGTTCGCCGGAACATCCAAAACGCAAAGATTATTATTCAAAGGCAGCAATAGCACTTGAGATGGGTAAGTTAATCTTCGAAACCGAAAGCAGTAAAACCGGTAAAATTGTAAAATCAAAAAAAATTAAAACTATTTTACCGACTTTTGATTTTTCATCCATTTACGATTTTGAAAAATGTAAATGATTTAAACATTTTCAAACCTATAAAGAGATTAAATTCATCAATTTTTAATTAAAGGAATTACTTTACGATCATCATTGTTATAAATAACAACTTGATAGATTCCCGTTTTTAAATTTTCCAAATTAATCAAATACTCTCCTGATTTTGAAATTTTTTCATCATTAATCAATACAATTCTTCCATTTAAATCATGAATTTCAAGTTTATATTCACTTGGTAGAGGTTCAGTTAATTTTAATGTGACATATTCATTGGATGGATTCGGAAAAACTGAAATCGTTGAGCTTGTCAATTCATCAATTCCAACCCAAATACAATCATTAACAATCAATAGCGCGTTTGAAGAATCACTCGGGCATACCCCGTTGGTAATAACATAATCATAATTAAATTGCCCTGGGAAATTTCCAGTAACTACAGAGGAACTTGATAAGGTTTGATTATTTGGATCATACCAGGTACCACCAGTTTGGAAGTTTCCTGTTAAAGCGTCGAATAAATCAAAAGGCTGACCTTTGCAAAGAACTACTGCGCTATCAATTCCAGCATTAGATGGTTCATACATAAACACTGTAGCTGAAGCCGCTGTTGATTGACAAGCATCATTTACGAGGTAATTAATTCCATAAACCCCTGTTGTTAAACTATCCAAATAGAGCGTGGAGCCACTTAAAGCAGTTGGGTTACTATTCAAACTCCAATTACCTTGAGATTGACCAATATTTAAGACTGTTGTAAGATCTAACGAATCTGCAGTTTGACAAATTTGAATGCTGTCACTTACAATATTAGCAGGTACACATTCCGTAATACATATTTGATCGAGATATAAGACCCAACCATCTAAACCTCCTTGTGGAATGTGAAATGCGACGTATACATTACCAGTGTATGCACTTAGGTTAACTGATGTGTCTTGATAGATGATATTTGAAATTGAATCAATTGACAACAAAGTTGTTGTAAAATCAGCAGGGTTGATTCCTGTTGTAGAAATCTTTACTTTCAAATCATTAGGTTCAAATTCACTAATTACACGATAGTTGAATTTCAATATTTCAGTACCATTAAGCGTTAACCTTGGCGTGATAAGCCAATCATCATTATTACCATTATTAAAGTCTGTAGTGATGGATGCACAATTATCACCAGTTAACTGATTAGTACCGGTATTCATATCCCAAGCTGAAAAATCATTATTTGAATTCAGTATTGTCCAACATTGTTCAGTTTGTGAATCCGAATCAAAATTTTCGCACCATCCAAGTGCTGTTATAGACGAACAAAGCGTTGTAAAATCATTAGCTGCTGACCATAAGCTGCTTTGATTTCCACAATCAGCTCGATAATAGAATGTATAATCAGTATTGTCTGTTAGTCCAGTAATTGTTATGGTTGCGGTGTCACCTGAGATAGAAACCGTTTGATTGTTAAGCAATGTACCCGTACCTTGTATAAAACCTGCTGGGCCATATTCAATATCAAATATGCTAGCAGCTGAACAGGTTAGCAACCAAGATACTGTAGCAGAATTTTGAGTTGTAGTTGTTGAAACGACTAATCCCGCAGATGGGCAAGCCGGAGGAGGTGCTATTGTGATATCGTAATCTTCTGTTTCTCCATAAGAATATTGAGCACATGGGTCAATCTGATCTCCATCTTGAAAATATGCGCCTCTAATTCTCATTGTATGAAGTCCAGATGGAGGCGTGCATGAAAGACTAATGACAAATGTCGAGGAATCATTTACTTGTCCTTGAGTCCATCCTTGACCTATTGTACCATTCGTATATCCAATCCGCTCTGAAAGGTCAAAAATCCCATCATCGTTATAATCAATCCAAGCTGCATAACCTTGGCTTCCATATTCTCCTGTAGCAACAAAAAGAGTATATGAAGCTGATGGAAGAAGGGTTGCTGTATAATTTGGCTGACCGGTGAAATAAGTATATGAAGGTCCGCCAGCAACAAAGCCCGTATTGTTGGAAAGTGTTGTTCCTATAATTTCAACTTTTGAAATCAAATCTCCAGAACTCGTCCCAATAGAATAAATAGGGGTACAGTAACATTGATTGAATGGTAAAATTGAAAGTGAAACCGGAGTTGAATTAGTTGATGTTCCAGAACAAGTCTCGCTACAATAAAAATAGGTTGCAAGAGATATTGATGTTGAATAGGTTGCGTTTGTTGCACCGGTAATTGGAGAATAGTTTACTCCATCCGTTGAAGTATACCATTGATAGGTAATTCCAGATCCAAGCATGGTGTTTTGTAAACTCAAATTAAAGTTTACGTTTGAACAAACTGAATTTCCTGCTGAGCAGATGGTATTGCCAGGTGCAGGAGTACCTGAGCATGGAAACGCAGCGCTAATGTATGTTATAGTTGTGGTTTCACAATTCGTCGCTGTTCCACAATTAGCATCTGTATTCCAATGGGCGTAATACGTTCCAGCTACTGTTGAAGTCCAAGTTAAAGGGCTAACACCTGAAGCCACAACTGGACCGGTTGGAGACCCTTCTCTGATAGTAATATAACCACCATTTAAAATCGCACATTGATAAATGGATGCTGCTTGAACAGTATTAATCGTGGAATATTCCTCTTGATAAGAACAAGTAGAAATGGTGTCGGTCCCGGAAGTTGGTGCCACAATTGTTCCATAAGGATTAGCATTTGTACACTGCGATTTTGCAGAAAATATTGCACTTAGAAAAATTAATAGCGTGTAGAAATATTTCATTTTATATATTTTAGAAATACATAGCTAAGATAATAAAACAAAAAAGAGGGCTTTTGACCCTCTTCCAATTTAATTTTTAACGATTCTGGTTATGTACTCTCCCGAATCAATCTTTAAGCGAAGAATGTAGATCCCGTTCATTGTATCGGTTAGGTCAATCGAATTATTACCCTCAATTATACCATGAAGA
>JBIIHD010000200.1:0-3801 GCA_044236095.1 Crocinitomicaceae bacterium
ATCTGAAAAAACTATATTTTCATAATTTCCCTTCATTGTATTATCTTCTTGTCTCTGAAAATATTCATTTAGATTCTGAACTAAATTTTGTCCCTCCTTGAAGTGACACAAGAAAATTGATTTTCCATCTAACTGAAATCCTACAATTCCCGTTTCAATAACATTGAAAATCGGACTATTTTTAAATGATGCATCAATGGAACCAAGATAATCTCTTTCATAAAATTGATATCCTTTTGATTTTGATGGAATGTAAGCTTGAAAAATAGCTACTTCATCGATTACCCGCCCCTTAATTCCATTAGCATTTTTTGAATGAAATTCAATCGTATTTTCATTTTTTACAAAAATATCAACAAATGAAACAACTGATTTTTCAAAGGAAACAATTGATGCACTAGAATTTCGATCCAATTGCCCCCAATTAAATTCCTGTCCTTCAATATCTTCTTCATACTTGTAAATCAATAATTTATTATTTTTAAAATAGGCATTAAATTGTTCTATTTTAATACCTTCTTCTTGAAAAGAAAAACGCAATTTTGATTTTTCCAATAATTGTTGAATGGACGACTTGTTCCATGAACTCTGGTTTTCCAGTAGGATTAAATTCCTTTTTTTACTCAAATAAACATGACAATTAGATTCTAAGTTAGACAAAATAGGATCTAATATTGCCTTGTTTTCATTGAGTGTTGGAAATTCAAACTGACCCCATTCAAAAGAATTAGGACGATGAATGACAAGTACTTTTTCATCCTTTGAACAAAAAATCTTTTCAGGAAGCAAGTTGTTTTTCCAATTGGTCATATCATAAATCATATAACCAATCCAACCAACTAATGCTATTCCAAGCAACCAGAAAAATATTCTTAATAAAATCCTCATGTACAGACAAAAATACGAGGAAGAAGATTCCAATTATGTCTGATGAAATTATACAATCAACATGAAAATGTTCATGAAAACAGCCTTAGTTGATGTTCGTCACCTAATAGATTAAAGGTTTTTCTGTGATAGTTTGTAACTCCAAATTGTTTAATTGCTTGTCTGTGATTTTTTGTTGGATACCCCTTGTTTTGACACCATCCATATTCCGGGAATTTTGAATGTAATTCTAGCATAATTTCATCACGATAATTTTTAGCCAGAACTGACGCCGCTGCAATGGATCGAAATTTTGAATCGCCTTTTACGATGCATGTATGAGGTATATTATTAAAAGCTTTAAATCGATTTCCATCAACAATGATATGTTCAGGCTGCACTTTCAATTCAATAAGAGCACGATGCATGGCTAAAATACTCGCATTTAAAATATTAATCTCCTCAATTTCACGTTCAGAAACAATACCAATACCATATGAAATCGCACTTTTTTTAATTAAAGGCTCAAGTAAAATTCTCTGTTTTTCTGATAATTGTTTAGAATCATTCAAAAATGGATGGTCAAAGTTGTCAGGTAAAATAACTGCAGCAGCGACAACGGGACCAGCCAAACATCCTCTACCCGCCTCATCACATCCTGATTCTACACATGAATCTTTATAAAAGGGAGCTAACATCAGATATAATCAAAAATTATTTTAAAAATACAACCAAATGATTAACTTTATCGTCAAATTTAGAAAATCGTCATGAAAAAAATAATCTTATCTCTATTCATTTGTATTACCAGCCTAAGTTTTTATTCGCAGTCATACACAGTTATTGCTAAAGCACAATCCTCTACGGATTTAATCACAGCAAAAAATAATGGTGTATATAGGTTTACCTATCCAGCTTCAGTAACAAAAGATCAAATAACCAGTTCAGCAACCTACTATACAAGCTATTTTACTGTTCAATACAATGAAACTGACCATACAGTTGTGTTAACTATGCTGAATAATACAGCGCAAAATAGAAGAGTAATTATGCGTTTTTTAATGAGTTCCCGTCTTCAAAAAATAAAAGTAGATGATAATGAACTTTTCATTCAAGATTTTTACGATCAACATTTAGATTAATTTTTTCGAAAAACCAAAAGTATAACAATAGCTGAAATTACTGTTACAGTTAATCCTATTGGAATTCCCCCTATCAAATAAGCTACAAGTACAGCGGGGATTAAAAAAATGGAAACTAAGTGATATTTCCCTTGATTTTGACTCATTTATTAAATTTAATTAATCTTTTTGGGGTAATGCAAAAATCTAGCTTGACATCATGGGGATTTAAATCTTCAATTACCTCTAACTCATCAAATAGTGATATTCCAATTTTCAAAGTTTTTTCTGAGGCATTTTTTAGATATTTATCATAATACCCTTTTCCATAACCAACACGATATCCGCGTGAATCAAATGTAAGTAATGGAATTAAAATTAAATCTAATTCATTTTTATCGATTGCTTGTGAAGAAATTGGTTCAGGAATATGATATGGGCCAAATTCTATTTCTTTCTCAGAATTAATTTGATAAAAGATCATTTCATTCGTGTCTATTTGAGATTTTGGAGCAAATAAACAAGTTTTACTAAATTTTAATTTTTCAAAAAGCAGGAATAAATTAGGTTCCCTGTGAACTTTAATTGGTAGGAATATTCCCATTTTTTTATGCTCAAGATCAAATTTTTCAAAAAGTATATTTATACATTGCTCAGTTAAGAAATCAATAATCTCATCAGTTAATGTCGATCGCAATGACCTATATTTTATTCTCAATTGCTCCTTGGTCATTTTTGAAAATCTTCTATCATTTTTTTTGCGACTAATTTATCAATAGGAAATGTTAGAAAAGAAAATAATTCATTATCAATACTCGCCCAACGTTGTTTTTCGCCATCTTCTTCTAATGGAACTAAATATTTTTCATTACCAATTAAGCTTAAATCATCAACTTTAACAAAATAATAAAATGAAATAAGTTGATGTTTATTGTGAAATGCAGAAATTTGAAAATGCTCATTAAAGTAAAATAATTCCTGAATTTTTACATGAAGATTCATTTCCTCATGAAACTCACGAATTAATGCATCTTTAATTCCTTCACCAAACTCCAGGCCACCACCAGGAAATTTGGTAAATGAGTATCCTGATCTACGCTCATCAGAAACAAGAACTTCATTATTTTTATTAATCAACAACCCGTAGACACGGATATTGAATTGATTCATTATTTCTTAATAAAACGAAAATCTTTTCCGGGATAGACAGCAGATTCTCCTAATTCTTCTTCTATTCTTAACAATTGATTGTATTTTGACATACGATCACTTCGTGAGGCTGAACCCGTTTTAATCTGACCACAATTTAAAGCAACAGCCAAATCAGCGATAGTATTATCTTCTGTTTCACCGGATCGATGACTCATTACGGAAGAATAACTATTTCTAGAAGCTAATTGAACAGCCTCTATTGTTTCAGTTAATGATCCAATCTGATTAACTTTCACTAAAATTGAATTTGCAATTCCTTCCGAAATACCTCTCTGTAATCTTTTGGTATTGGTAACAAACAAATCATCTCCAACTAATTGAACTTTAGCGCCAAGCTCTTTAGTAAGAAGCGACCAACCATTCCAATCGTCTTCAGCTAATCCGTCTTCAATTGAAATAATGGGATATTTAGTAATCCAACCTTTCCAAAATTCTACCATTTCAGCTGAGGTTCTATTTTCTCCAGTAGATTCAAAATGATAGATTCCAGAATCGGATTTGTAAAATTCAGAAGACGCCGCATCTAATGCAATATAAACATCTTCTCCTGGACGGAAACCTGCTTTTTCTACAGCTTGAAGAACAACTTCTATGGCCTCAT
>JBIIHD010000201.1:0-3789 GCA_044236095.1 Crocinitomicaceae bacterium
AATTTCAGAACGAATTCGCAAAGTTTTATTATTTCTTTTAATTGTCATTTTTGTGTACCATGGTGTTGGTTTGGGAATGCGCTGGTATATCTCAGGTCATGCTCCTTGGAGTAATGGATATGAGGCAGTTGTATTTATCGCTTGGGTAACAATGATTGCTGGATTTTTATTTATGCGCAAAAATGCTGTAATAATTGCTGGAACGGCCGTTCTTGCATCCTTGATGGTATTTGTTACTGAAATGAACTTACTCGATCCGGAAATTACACCACTTGTTCCGGTATTAAAGTCATACTGGTTGATGATTCACGTTGCAATTATAACAGGAAGTTATGGTTTTCTGGGGTTGGCAGCTATTTTAGGATTTTTGAATTTGGTACTGTACGTATTTCGAACAAAGAAAAATGGAGAGGTTGTTACGCTAAATATTAACGAACTGACTTATGTTTCAGAGATGACCATGACAATCGGATTGTTCATGTTGACAATCGGTACTTTTTTAGGTGGGATTTGGGCGAATGAATCTTGGGGTAGGTATTGGGGATGGGATCCAAAAGAAACTTGGGCTCTTGTTTCCGTTTTGGTTTATGCTGTCATTCTTCATTTAAGATTTATTCCTGCGCTAAGAGGAAAATTTTTATTCAATGTAGTAAGTCTTTGGGGTTATTCAGCAATATTATTTACTTTCTTTGGTGTGAATTTCTTTTTGGTTGGATTACATTCCTATGCGCAAGGCGATGGTTTTGCGAAACTTCCTAATTGGGTGTATATCACCATTGGATTTTTCGTTTTATTTACGGCTATTGCCACCTTGCGAAATAGACAATACAAAGAAATAAACGCATAAAAAAAGGGAACCGAAGTCCCCTAATTTCTTTGTAAAAAAATCGATTGATTAGTTTACGCTGCCTGATAACTCAGCACCTGCTTTGAAACGTACAGTTTTCTTAGCGTCGATTTTGATAACCGCTCCAGTTTTAGGGTTACGACCATTTCTTGCAGCTCTAGAAGAGATAGAAAAAGATCCAAATCCTACTAAAGAAATTCTGTCATTGTTTTTCAATGCTCCAGTTGCAGCAGTGATAAAACCATCTAATGCTTTTTTCGCATCAGCTTTTGACAACCCAGAGTTGCCAGCAATCGCATCGATTAATTCAGCTTTGTTCATTTTTGTTTGTTTAAATGGGTTAATAAAAAATTTTACTTCCACAAATATATCTGAATATCAATGTGTCCAACATTTTTAGATGAAAAAAAACAGAGAAATGTTGAAAAAACAAGGGTTTTGTTAATAAAGCCGAGGGTTTTTACTAAAAAAACGAGACAAAACAGTGAATTTTTAGATTTTTGATCCCTGAATTATTCGTTATACAAGAGAATTTTAGGCCCTACAACCAACGAAATTGAACTAACTCTTCTTTTTTCATCTACTTTATTACCGGTATCAATATAAGATGGTGGTAAATTTTCACCATGTCCGACAAATGAAATTTGATAATCGAGTTTATATTTAGTTTTAAAAGCCTCAAGTTGCTTTTCGAATTCAGCTGCAACAGCTTTAGCACGATTTTCTGAAAGTTCTTTGTTCAATTTCTCTCTTTCATTTTTAGTTCCTGTTCCTTGTTTGTCTGAGTATCCATTTATAACAATGATAGTTCTATACTCCCCAATTTTGAATATATTTTGATTATGATGATCTGTATATTTTTTCCATTTGTTAATATCAACAATTATAGAATCTATCAATTTTGTAATTTCTTTAACCCCAACCTCAGACAAAACAGCACTTCCTGTTTTGAAGCTAATATCAGCTCCGAGACGTGTAATTTCCATATTTGAACCAACTAATTCTCCAAGAGGAAGTATTTGACTGTATAGTAAATCATTCAATTCACTGGCTAAGGTAAGTGCTTGCTGATGTCCCGCTGCTGTATATGGATTAACATTGTTCAAATTAGTTATCAATTCTTGTGTTTTCAAAAAAGATTGTTTTAGTTTGTCTTCTAATATTTGTACTTTTTCTGTAGAATCTAATTTCGAAAAGGCATTTTTTTGATTCTCAGCTAGTTTTAGTGCTCTTTCTGCTTTTTCTAGTGCTTCTACAAAATCCTTTTCTCTTTTTGCTTGTTTTTTATTGAAAATTGTAACATTTTTTGTTCCTTTTTGCCCTTTGTAAGTAGTTGTTTTATACTTTGGCTTGGAATAAGACGAAGTTGTATACCTTCTTTTTCCGAATCCCTTGGAATTACCACAACCTACATTTATAAAAGTAAGTAAGAGGATAAAAAGGAGTAAATTTTTCATTTTCATTGATTTAAAGCAAAGTTAGCTCAATTAAAGAGTTTAAAAAATGACAGTTGTTAGCTTTTGTGAAAAATTGTAGAATTTGCTTGAGCTGTTGGCATAATTACAATATCATTCAAGTTAACATGTTTGGGTCTAGTAGCTGCAAAATAAATTGTTTCAGCAATGTCTGTCGCTTGTAATGGACTGAAACCATCATAAACAGATTCCGCAATTACTTTATCTCCTTTAAATCGAACGAGTGAAAATTCAGTATCTGCAGCACCGGGAGCGATATTGGTCACTTTAATACCAAACTCTACTAGTTCCATTCGCATAGCTTTTGAAAGAGAATCTACAGCATGCTTTGTGGCGCAATAAACATTTCCATTTAAATACACTTCCTTTCCAGCAATACTGCTTAGGTTGAATATATGGCCTTTTCCATTTTTTTTCAAAATTGGAATTATCGCTTGACTGACATACAACAAGCCTTTGATGTTTGTATCAATCATTTGATTCCAATCACTAGTCAATCCCTTTTCAATGGTGTCCCTACCTGCGGCTAATCCAGCGTTATTGATTAAAATTAACAATCTGTTTTTAATGTCATCTGAAAGATTTTTACAACATTCTCTCACTTCATTTTCATTTCTAACATCAAGTGTTTCAGTGAGTACTTCAATACCGTACTTGGATGTTAATTCCTCAGAAATATTTTGAAGTCGGTCAGTTCTTCTGGCCACAAGGATAAGGTCAAAACCGTTTTGTGCAAATATATCAGCACAAGCTTTGCCAAAACCAGAGGTAGCACCGGTTATAAATACAAATGAACCCATTTTTTTAATTTTGATATTTTTAGATAATGAAAATTGTTTATATCAATGAATGACATTATTGCGATTAATAAAAAAGGCATTGCAGGAATCTTATAACGAACTAATGCGCCAAGGATGGGGGTGGAAATACCAATTATTGAATATAATAAAAAAGTGAAGGTTAAACAAAAGATGATGAAGTTCAAAGATGTATTTATGTATCTTTTTTTCTGAAATAGTGCAAGAAAAATTAATCCTAAAAGAATTATGTTTTCCATTGCCGCCGGAATAAACAATATGTTTTTGATTTCAAATGGCCAAGGTCTTGTCAAACTATTAATGATTCCCATCGGAATAGATTTTATGATAGAAAAAATATTTTCTTCGAGATAATCCATGGGTATCGCACTGTTTGCTTTTAATTGTAATGCCATACCTATGAAATCATGCTGCTTCCGAACTAAAATTTTAATGAAATCATATTCTGAATTAGATAATCCAATGATCAAAGCTATCAATGCAAGTGAAGTAAATACAATGGGATAAGCAATCCATCTTAATCGAGTCGTTTCACTAAAATACCAACCAAGAATAGCTGGAAAGAATGCAACAAAAACATAGAATTTGAGCAAAACAAGTAAGCTAAAAGGGAGAATTAAATATAAAAGGTATTTTGTTTTTTTTTCGA
>JBIIHD010000202.1:0-3775 GCA_044236095.1 Crocinitomicaceae bacterium
TGATTATAAACTATAATATATCCACTCAGCTTCAATTACCTCATTCCAAAACTCTGTTATTGAAATACCGGCACAAGCCAACATCTGAGGGACAATACTTGCCGGAGAAAAACCTGGTGTTGTATTAACTTCAATCACGTAAGGCTCATCATTTACCACCATGAAGTCAATTCGTGCAATCGACCTCAACTGCATCAATTCATATATTCTTTTAGCTCGTACTTGAATTTTCTCCTTGATTTGTTCGGAAACTCGGGCCGGCGTAATTTCTTGAGACTTGCCCAAATATTTCGCGGCATAGTCAAAAAACTCGTTTTCAGAAGCGATCTCCGTCAGGGGTAACGCCACTACCCCATCTTTTTTACGATAAACACCACACGTCACTTCAGTTCCTTTCAAAAAAGCCTCAATTACCACCGTTTTTCCTTCGGCAAATGCTCCATCAATCGCCGGAATCATTTCATCCTCGGTTTTTACTTTTGAAATCCCATAACTTGATCCTGAATCAGCAGGTTTTACAAATACAGGCAACCCTAATTCTTGAATTATTTTTTGTGCTGAAATATGCTCATTCGAAGTAAAAAGCAAGGATTTTGCGACCGGAATTCCAAAGGATTTCAAGAATTGATTGCAAAACCATTTATCAAATGAAAGTGCAGAGGCCAAAACTCCAGAGTTCAAATAAGGAATGTCCTTCATATCCAACAAAGCCTGAATCTTTCCGTTTTCACCGGGATCGCCATGTACATAAACGATTGCTAAATCGAGTTTTATATCTAAAAATGACATTGTTTGTATGTCAAAATCAACTAATTCATTTTGTATCTCAGCTTTCCAATTTTCTTTTGAAACAATAATTTTGACAACCCGAAATTGAGTAGGGAAATTATCTTGAATTGTTTGAGCACTTTTTATGGAAATGTCGAATTCTGAAGAAAATCCACCACAAAATATCCCTACTGTTTTCATGCCTTTATATTTATTTCAAAATTATATTTTATTGTGAACTAGAGATAAAATACAGTTGAAAGTTAATGACAACTTCGGGTTAATAAGGCAATGACTTTTTTTTCATCAAATGAATTTGTATTTTCACGCTCTTATTTCTGTTATTATGGCAAAATTTCTTTGGTTTTTTATTTTCTACTTTGCTGCATTTAATATTTTTGGTCAAATAAAACCTCAAAATGGAGTTGCTCCATCAAAGGCTCAGTACATTGCATTTGTTAATGCTACCATCTACGTCACTCCTAAGCAAAAAATTGAAAATGGCACACTTATCATAAAAAACGATAAGGTTTTTGAAGTTGGAAAAAAAGTAAAAATCCCATCAAATGCCATTCAAATTGATTGTTCCGGTAAAGTAATTTTACCCTCATTTATTGAACTGTACACGAATATTTGCATAAGCCAATCAGAAACAAAAAACACTTCAAACTCAAAAGGTGCTTATTATTGGAATGAAGCCATTCATCCTGAATTTGATGCGTCTAGCAATTTTAAAATCGATCCCAAAGCAAGCGAAAATCTTTTAAAAATGGGTTTTGGAATTGCTTTAACACATAACACCGATGGAATTGTAAGAGGAAGCGGCGCTTTAATTTCGTTGGGCGATAATGACCCGAACAAACAACTGATTCTTTCCCAAATGGGATTGTTTTATTCTTTTAATAAAGGCAACTCATCTCAAGGCTACCCTTCCTCACAAATGGGATCAATCGCCTTATTAAGGCAAGCCTTGTATGATCTAGAATTCCATATGCAATCTGTTTCTAATGAACGAAATATATCACTAGAGGAATGGCAAAAAAAGTTGTTTTTACCAACATTTTTTAAGTCAGAAGATAAATGGGAAATTTTACGAGCCGATAAAATCGCAAAAGAATTCAAGCAGCAATGGAATTATTTAGGAACAGGAAAAGAATATGCTTGGTTGCCTTCCAATAAAAACTTGAATGGAACCGTAATTATTCCAGTTAATTATCCTGATGCATACGATGTGAAAGATCCATATATTGCAAGACAAATTCCATTGAGCGATTTAAAACATTGGGAATTAGCAGCATCGAATGCCAAAATACTAGCTGAAAACAATATTCAATTTGCAATTACAAGTGATGGTGTTTCAAAGCCAGAAACGTTTTGGACGAATATTCGAAAAACAATTACTCGAGGTAGTTCTGTTGAACAAATTCTTGCTGCATTAACAACAAAACCCGCATCTATATTAGGATTATCCCAACAAATCGGAGAATTGACAACAGGTAAATTTGCGAGTTTTTCTATTTATTCGGATGACCCATTTTTAAAGGAGGGTCAAATTTTATCAAGTTGGTTATTAGGAGAAGAAAAAACACACAAAGTAGAGCCAAAAAATGATTTACGCGGAACTTATTCGCTTAGTTTGGATAAAAAAGAATATCAGTTTGAAATTTCAGGAAGTGTTGAAAAACCAAGTGGGAAAATAACATCTTATAAAACGAATATAGATTCAAAAACAGCGATTTCAAAAACGGATACGCTTTCCGAATCTATGCAAATTGCAGTGAGAGATAATGATGTAATAATTCAATTCAATTTAAACGATAATAATTATTCTGGTAGTCTTAATTTACATGGAAAAATCATGGGCAAGGAAGGTGGAATTTTTGAAGGAGACGCATCACTACCAGATGGAAGATTTAGTTATTTCGCAGCTACACGAATCAAAAAATCGAAAGAAGATGACGAAAAAAAATCTCTTCAACTCGATACTACCTTTATTGGAAAAGTTTGGTTTCCGAATATGGGTTTTGGAAATGACTCTTTACCCAAGTCCAATGCATTTGTTTTTGAACATGTTACGGCATGGACCAACGAATCTGATGGTAATTTAGAGGACGTATCAGTAATTGTAGAAAATGGAAAAATCAAGTATGTTGGTAAAGAAAAAGTCAATTATCCAAAAAATGCTATCATCATTGATGGTACTGGGAAACATTTAACCACAGGAATAATTGATGAACACTCTCACATTGCCATCTCCAAAGGAGTGAATGAAGGCGGACAAGCTATTTCTGCAGAAGTGAATATTGGAGATGTGTTGAATACAGATGATATAAATATTTACCGACAACTTGCCGGAGGAGTAACTTCAGCACAACTATTACATGGGTCAGCGAATCCAATTGGAGGTCAATCAGCCCTAATTAAATTGAAATGGGGACACAAACCTGAAGACTTGCTCATAAGCAATGCTCCGAAATTCATAAAATGTGCACTCGGTGAAAACGTGAAACAATCCAATTGGGGTGACCACAATACATCAAGATTCCCACAAACTAGAATGGGGGTTGAGCAAGTGTTTTACGATGGCTTCAATCGAGCCAGAAAATACCAAAAAGAATGGGAAACATTCAAATCTAAAGGAGGAATAAAACCAAGAAGGGATTTGGAATTAGATGTATTAAGTGAGATTCTGACGAATACACGCTTCATAACATGTCATTCTTACGTACAATCTGAAATCAATATGCTAATGCACGTTGCCGATTCAGTAGGAATCAAGATAAATACATTCACGCACATTCTAGAAGGATATAAAGTAGCTGATAAAATGAAAAAACACGGTGCAGGAGGTTCCACTTTTGCAGACTGGTGGGCTTATAAATTCGAAGTAAATGATGCTATACCGTACAACGCAAAAATGATGGCTGATCAAGGTGTTGTTGTTTCAATCAATTCGGATGATGCCGAAATGGGAAGAAGATTAAATCAAGAAGCTGCTAAAAGTATA
>JBIIHD010000203.1:0-3773 GCA_044236095.1 Crocinitomicaceae bacterium
ATTTGTAAGATCTAGAATGCTGATAACGAACGAAATTAGCTTAGACGAACAAATTAAATGGTTTCAGTCTATTGATAATGCTTTAAATTATTATTTTCTAATTGAGTTTGAAGGTGAAGATGTTGGTTTAATTAATGCCAAAAATTATTCACCTGAAATTGGTTTTGGAGAGGGGGGGATTTTCATCGGCGAGCCTAAATTTGAATCTTCTTTTGCAGCAGTTTATGCTTCCTTATGCCTATTAAATTTTGTATTTTACGGACTTCAAACAATTGAAAAGTCTAGAATTAGAATTGCGAAAAATAATGAACGTGCCATTCAGTACAACAAATTGTTAGGTTATAAATTGATTGAAGAACGTATCGATGAAAACAGTTTGCTTTTTGAACTGTCCAAACAAGATTTTTTTACAAAAGGAATAAAGTTAAACAAAGCAGCTCTTATTTTTTGTGAAAACAAATCAGATTTAGTTTGGAGAGGCGCACCGTCTGATAAAAATTTGCCGGAAATAAATGAATTTTTAAAAACTAAAACTTCACCAATGGTAATTCCTGAATTTCAAAAGCTCTAAGCCATTCCTCTCTTGTGGCAAACGAAAGTAGAAATGGATCTTCAAGGTTTTCAATTTTATATTTTGAAATTTCATAAGCAGAATAACCCCAAAGTGGATTTGGAATATCAAACATTAAAATCACACGTTGTTCATCACTCTTGTTCCATGATTCATGCTCAAAAGAATCATCAAAAATCATCAATTTCCCTTCTTCCCAATGTCTTGTTTCTGTTCCAACGCGAATTCCACACAAACTTGAATCTGGAACAATAAGTGGTAAATGACATCTCAAAACCATACGTGTATATCCATGATGAGGAAGTATGTGTGTATGAGGCTCCATGTATGAAAAATCGCATGAAATTAATTCGGGAATTTCGTCAATTATTGAACTAGTTTTGGGGCAAAGTGAACGATGGTATTTACTTTTCATCGTAAAAAACATAAAAGAAAAAACTTTCCACGCTTTTTGACTTTCAGCTTTTACATAATCCGGAAAGGTTCTCAGCCATCCTTCTTCCTGATTTTTATTTATCAATTGAAGAAGTTCTCGTCTAATTACTTCGAATTGAGGCTCTAAAAATTGTAATTGAGGAAAATCACATGAATCGTAAAAGTATTTTGGATTTGTCTCAGTTAATTCCATAGTTATTTGAAAGCAGGTATACTTTTTTTATTGATTTGTTTCATTTTCTTTTTGACCTTGATTTGAAATCCAAGTCCAGCGGAAAATATAACTTCATCCATAATTTGTGAACCGAAACTTGTTCCTCTAAGAGTTGAATTTAAATAGGTTACATCCGCAAAAAAATGAAAATATTTCCATACATAATAGGTTGCACCAGCTTTTAAAGAAAATGACGGTTCCACACGTGTTTTATTACCATTAAGAAAACTTTGATTATAGGTTGTAATGGTCGTTCCCATTTGAATTCCAGAATAAAATTTAAAATCCAGTCTCCCAAAATGCTTGAATACTCCAAAAAATAATCTGTTTTGAAAATAAGGCTCAATCAAAGATTGTGACGTGTATTGAGCATCAATGAATTGAAAAACATCCCCTCGAAGGCTATAATTTTTATCTAAAAGGTATTCTAGAAATCCAGACAAGTAGATTGAATTAGCTCTATTGTGTAACATTCTTCCCGGTGAGATTGTCGCTGAAGTTTTTAACAAATTGGGTTGAAAATAATTGGGTGTTTGATATTTGGTCTTAGAATCTAACCCAGGTAATTCTTGGGAAAAACTAAAGACAGGAATTAGTACTAAAACTGCAAGAATTCTTTTTACCATAATTTCGCAATTTTATAATTTATACTAACTGTTGTAAGTAAATGCCCTTCTAAGCTCGCACCTTTTTGAATATCGAAATATACGTTACCGTTTGAAATAATCGGATCAATATGACCGCCTAAGTGAAACATGTATTGGCTTGTCAATGATAAATCTAAACGTTGATTTAATCTAATATGAGTTCCAATTCCGGCTTGAACTGCGGAACTAAAACGATTTGCATGATTCGAAGAGTTTATATTTTCTTTCATCAGCGAATAGTCAAAACAATGGCCGGTCAAAAAATAGGGTTTAAAAAGTTGTCTATTCTTTAAATACGGGTAGAAAAGTACACTCCATCCGATGTGAAAGTCGGTTCTGTTGGCTAAATTTCCAATATCACTTGTAAGATAATCGAAAAACCAATCTGTGTTAATACGTTCTGCTAAATGAATCCTGAACTGACCACCGACACCTTTACCAAAATCATCTGTATTTCCGTCATTAAACAAGCTGACAGTTGATCTCGCTCCTAATTGAAAGTTTCCCCCTGAATTTTGAGACCAGATTAAGCCTGATAAAAGCAAGTTGATAATTAGAAATGAGACCCCAATGACATTAATCTGTTTTGGAGATTTTAAATTCATGATGTTCCTTTTCGTTTTCAAAAATGAGATAATAAATTCCACTTGAATATTTACCTAAATCTAAAAAATATTGATCCGAAATTATTTGCTTTGAAATTATTTTTCCGTCAAAAGACATTAAGTATGACGTATATGATTTTGGAACAATAATGTTTATCTTATCAATTGTCGGATTAGGGTAAATTTGAATGTAATCTGAACTTTCTTCAATGCTTGCATCATCAAATACGGTAATGTATGAGGTGTCTGAAGAGTAACAACCATTACTGTTTAGAACGGAATAGGTTATTGCGTGGGTCCCAATACCTGCCAATCCAGGATGAAAAGAAGTTCCGATAATACCTGAACCCGAAAAGCTGCCACCATCGGGTATGCCAGGGGTAACATTAAAAGCAAGATCGTTAAGTCCAACCTCTGAAATTGATTCAATATACGAAACTGGCATAAGACTATAAAAATCAACAAAAGTAGAATCCTCATTGGAACATCCGTTTGAGTCAGTGCCAGTTACATTGTAAAAACCTGAAATTGTAGGAATGAAAGCAACATTATTTGAAACACCATTTGTCCATATGTAAGAGTTGGCGGTACCGCTGCCCGTTAATGTTAACATAGTATTCGGACAAACAATATGATTTGTACCGGCATCAACAAAAGGTAATTGAAATGATTGGAGGTTTTTTTGAGGAGAACGAGATCGACACCCATTCTCATCAATCAATAGTACAGAATAACCTCCACTAACTGAAGTAGAAATCGATGTGGTTTGTGAACCATTTGACCAGGTTATTGATGTTGGATTCATACTCGATTGGAAAGTTAAATTTACATTGTCGCCCAAACAGATTCCATTAGGGCCTTGAATGTTGACTGTTTCATGTCTCAGTAGTAACAAGTTGTGGGCATTTAATTTCCCGTACCCAAAACCAAAATTAGGAGTAATTCCTGATTGAGCATCTGAAGTGGAAGATAAAATAAGATCAGTTTTAAAATCTTGATAGGAAAGCAAATTACATTTTTGTAGATAAAGAGCAGCAGAACCTGCAACAACTGGAGAAGCCATAGATGTTCCTCCATTTTTAACGTGAAAACCACCAACTTCAATTGACGAATTATTGGCCGAATTGGATAAGAACCACATCGGACCGGAACCGAATGATATATCGCCGCTTGCTGCTACATCTGGTTTTATTACTCCTAATCTTGAAGGGCCTTTACTGCTTGATGCAGCTAAATTTCCTGGAGTTCCGCTAAAAGTTTGAATAGTATTATTTTTATCAATGAAAGATTTTCGATTTTGA
>JBIIHD010000204.1:0-3754 GCA_044236095.1 Crocinitomicaceae bacterium
CTTCCTTCATCTTAGTCACATAATGAAAAGTTAAACCTTTCAGATAATCCGCTTGAATTTCTTCTACATCGTGTCTGTTTTTTTCACAAAGAATTATTTCCTTGATATTCGCACGTTTTGCAGCTAAAATCTTTTCCTTGATTCCACCTACAGGTAATACATCTCCGCGCAACGTAATTTCTCCGGTCATTGCCAAATGAGATTTCACTTTGCGTTGGGTAAACAAAGAAGCCAAGGAAGTTAGCATAGTAATTCCTGCACTTGGACCATCTTTTGGAGTTGCTCCTTCCGGAACGTGAATATGCACGTTGTATTGGTCAAAAACTTCTTGCGAAAGTGACAACCACTCACTATGAGACTTGAGAAACTCTAATGCAATTACAGCTGATTCTTTCATTACATCACCCAAATTACCTGTTAAAGTCAATTTTCCTTTTCCTTTGGTTATGGAAGATTCAATAAATAAAATGTCACCACCAACACTTGTCCAGGCTAGTCCCGTAACTACACCGGCAACTTCATTTGAGTCATATTTGGTTCGGGATCTTCCGGCTCCAAGAATGGTAAACAAATCTTCTTCTGTAATTTTTACATCAAATTTTTCCTCCATGGCAATTTGACGCGCTCGGTTTCGAACAATTTTTGCCACTAATTTATCCAATCCACGAACACCGGATTCATTGGTGTATTCCTCGATAACTTTACTCAAGACTTTCTTATCTATGGAAATTTCTTTTTTGGAAATTCCATGTTCTTGGATTTGTTTTGGAAGTAAATGTCGTTTGGCTATTTCAAGTTTTTCCTCAATCGTATATCCGTTTACTTCTATAATTTCCATTCGATCTCGCAAAGGGCCTTGAATCGAGGCTAAGTTATTGGCAGTAGCTATAAACATCACGCGAGATAAATCGAATTCTGTTTCTACATAATTGTCGTAAAAAGCACTATTTTGCTCAGGATCAAGCACCTCTAGTAATGCTGATGACGGATCCCCATGATTACTTCTGCCCAATTTATCAATTTCATCCAATACAAACACAGGATTAGCCGTTGAAGCTTTTTTCAAATGTTGCATGATTCTACCGGGCATGGCTCCAATATATGTTTTTCTATGACCTCTAATCTCTGATTCGTCATGAAGACCGCCCAATGACATACGGACATATTTTCTACCTAAAGCTTCTGCGATGGATTTTCCTAAAGACGTTTTTCCAACTCCAGGAGGTCCATAAAAACACAAAATCGGGGATTTCATATTCCCTTTTAATTTCAAAACAGCTAAATATTCCAAAATGCGCTCTTTCACTTTTTCCAAGCCATAATGATCACGTTCTAGAATTTTCTTGGCTCTATTTAAATCTAAATTATCTTTCGTGTAATCACCCCAAGGAAGATCGAGCAATAGATCGAGATAATTCAATTGAACCGTATATTCGGCACCTTGAGGATTCATACGTTGAAGCTTGCCTAATTCTTTATGAAACATTCCCTCCACCTCTGAGTTCCATTTTTTATCCATGGCACGTTCTTGCAATTCTCTCACATCTTGCTCTTGAGGATTATCGCCCAATTCATCTTGAATGGTTCGCATTTGTTGATGCAAGAAATATTCTCGTTGCTGACGATCCAGATCCTTTTTTACGCGGCTTTGAATTTCGTTGCGCATTTCGAGCATTTGAACTTCCATGGTAAGATGTTCAAGCACCATCATTACTCGTTTCTTCATATCAACTTCCTCCAACATTTCCTGTTTTTTAGAAACGTCAGCATTCATATTCGATGAAATGAAATTGATTAAAAACGTAGGAGTATCAATGTTTTTAAGTGCGAATGAAGCTTCGGAAGGAATATTTGGGCTTTCATTGATGATTTGTAATGCAAGGTCCTTAACTGTCTTGATCATCACATTGAGTTCCTTATTTTTCTTATCAAAAACGGGTTCTTCAAAAACCCTCACGTTTGCCTTTATATACGGATCTGTTTGAGTTAATTCAAGCATTTCAAATCTTCGCTTTCCTTGAATGATAACCGTAGTACTACCATCTGGCATTCTTAAAAGTCGAACAATTTGAGCAACTGTTCCAATCTTATGTAAATCATCAAATTCAGGAGATTCTTCATCCTGATTTTTTTGAGAAACAACACCAATGATTTTATTTCCTTTATTTGCTTCATTAACCAATCGGATTGAACGGTCTCTTCCTACGGTAATAGGAATTACAACTCCGGGAAATAAAACGTTATTTCTTAATGGTAAAATCGGTAATTCTGATGGAAAAACCGTACTATTCACTGTTTCCTCCTCTTCTGCCGTGATTAACGGGATGAATTCCGCATCAGCCTCTATATTACTTTGTAAGTTTAAAAATGTATTATCGAAAATTTCACTCATGATTTTTTAGTTCAGTTGTATATTACTGACAATTCGACAGTAAAAAGTATTGTTTATTGTTTTTATTCATTAAAATCATTCGATTTTAATTGCACACCTCTATTTGTCAATCGATGTGCCAACTACAAGTTTATGAAATTTTGTCTTATTTAAGGGAATTAATTTTTTGTAGAATTGAAATTTCTTCAGATGATAATTCCAACCCTCTACGATTCATCATGTTATTGGCATACTCGACGGCTTTCTCAAATTTGAATTGAACAAAGCCTGCACTTCCTCCCCATGAAAAGGATGGAATGAACTTAGGGGGAAAATCGCCTCCGAAAATATTGCATGAAACTCCAACAACTGTTGCCGTATTAAACATGGTGTTTATTCCGCATTTTGAATGGTCTCCCATGCATAAACCCATGAATTGGACATTGGTTTTTTCTTCTTTTTTCGTTTCAAATGAGTACGTTGAAACTGAGCCATAATTGTTTTTAAGATTTGAAGTGTTGGTATCAGCGCCTAAATTGCACCATTCTCCAATAATTGAATTCCCCAAAAATCCTTCGTGACCTTTGTTGGAATATGCTTGAAAAACTACGTTGTTGATTTCACCACCCACTTTGCAATGAGGTCCAAGCGTAGATGCTCCATACACTTTTGTTCCAAGTTTCAACGCACTGTGTTCACACATCGCTAACGGACCGCGAACAACAGATCCTTCCATGATTTCGGCATCTTTTCCTATGTAAATAGGTCCTGTGGTTGTATTTAAAATACTGGCCTCGACTTTCGCTCCGGGTTCAATGAAAAGGAGAGAAGAATCTCCAATTAACGTATTTGTTTTGGATAATTTATCGGAAGTTCGGTTGGCTGTAATTAACTGAAAATCTTGGGCTAAGACTGCATCATTTTTCTGATATAAATCCCATCTTTGTTCAAGAATAATCGGCTCTGTTCCTTTATAAGAGATTGTATTGGCTCCGTTTCCATTTTTAGCTATCCACGTTTGACCATACATCAAAGTTGAATTTTCTTCTAATTGTAAAACCGATGCAACGATTTCTTCATTGGGAATTATTGTGGCATTAATTTCAAGAGCATTTTCAATATTCGGAAATTTTCCTTGAAGATATTTTTCTGTGGAGTAACCAATTTCATTATCAGAACCAATATTAAAAGCATTAAAATAGGCTCGCCAACGTTCATCATTTGTGAAAATCCCCATGCACAAATTCCCAATAGGACGAGTTAAACTCAAAGGAGCAAAACGCAAATGTAATCCGTTATCATTCAAATTAATTTTCATATTGAATGGATGTTTTTGAAACAAAAAATGAACTTAAAAACAGGCAAATAAAGGTAACAAGTCCG
>JBIIHD010000011.1:0-12132 GCA_044236095.1 Crocinitomicaceae bacterium
TTTATCGTTTTATCAAACTCAATATAACCGTAACCAACATCTGGCCTTGTGGGTTTGATACCTAAAGTAACTAGTTTTTCTGTTTGAGCCTCCTGGATAGCAATGGAAAGTTGATCGTGAAAGCGATCCTCTTGCAAAATTAAATGGTCAGAAGGTGTAATAACTAATGTTGAGTTTGGATTTACTTTTTGAATTTTCAAGGCTGCATACAAAATACATGGGGCGGTATTTTTTCGCTCAGATTCGCAAATGATCTGTTCATCCTTGAGCATCGGTAGATGTTCTTTTACCAAATCAAAATAAGATTTGTTCGTAAGAATGTATATTTGACTTGTCGGAATTTGTTTGGCTAAGCGTTCAAATGTGAGTTGAAGCAACGACTTTCCTAATCCCAGAATATCCAAAAATTGCTTTGGCTTTTCTTCAGTTGACATTGGCCAGAAGCGACTTCCAACGCCACCTGCCATGATTAGCCCAAATAAGTTATTTATTTCCATTTTATATTAATTGTACTTTAGCGATTCCACTCACTAAATAATTTTTCTTTGATTTTATTTCGGTGCAAAGAAATCGTTTTCTTCTTAATTCTCCTTTGTAAAAAATTTTATTTTGTAATAAAAAATGAGTCCCATAGGGTAGCTCTTCTAGCAACTGAATGGAGTCATCTTTCTGGTCAAATTTGGTCAATTCCCGAGTTAAAAAAGTATCGCTACAGGAAGAGGCTTTGAGGTTGTGTAAGGATCTTTCTAAAGCTTTTTTGATTCCTTCTGGAAATTCAGGATGAGAAATTACCGGAAATAATAGCAATTTGAATTCGTGTTTCCATTCAGTTCCATGGGGTGCAGCACGATTTGAATATTTTTCGAATGTAACGAAATGTGCAAATTCATGAAGTGTTGTGATTAAAAATGAATATGGATTAAGATTTCCATTAACTGTTATCTGCGGTAAACATGAAGCATTTCCCGGGCGAAAATCTCCAAGTTTAGTTGATCTTGGCGCGACAATTTTAAATCGGACCTTATGCTTAACCAATAAATTTGCTACTAAATCAACGAAAGCAACTGGAACATATTTAGATAAAACGCGATGATATGCTATTAACTTCTCCGGATTCGACATATTTTCAAATGTATGAATATTATTGTTTTCTAATCAAAAAAACATTTTTTTGAAACACTGTAATTTAAATTAGCCTTAACTTAGCACTTATGAAATGGCTTGAAGGTTTTGGAAAGTATTTCGTCATGCTCACAATTGTTTTTCGTTTTCCCGAAAAATTTTCTGTGTTCCGAAAAAGAATGTTTGATGAGCTCGAGCATATTGGGATCAATTCAATTCCTTTGGTCGCATTAATGTCTGCATTTATTGGAGGCGTAATATCTCTGCAAACAGCTTCCAACATGTCTAATCCTTTATTGCCAACCTATACAGTCGGCTATATAACGCAATCGAGTACGATATTAGAATTTTCTCCTACAATTATCTCACTTATTTTAGCTGGGAAAGTAGGTTCTAATATTGCGTCGGAAATTGGAACTATGCGCGTGACAGAACAAATAGATGCACTGGAAATTATGGGTGTGAACTCATTGAATTTTTTAGTTCTACCGAAAATAATCGCTTCCGTTATATTTTTTCCGGTATTGGTCATTTTTTCTATGGGATTAAGTCTAACGGGAGGTTGGATTGCATTGGTGCTTTCTAATTTATCATCAACAGATACCTATGTCTATGGGATTCGATATTATTTTGAAATGAGCAATGTTTGGTATGCTTTGACAAAATGTATTGTATTCGGTTTTATAATTATTACTATTTCTTCGTATTACGGATATTATGTCAAAGGCGGATCGCTTGACGTGGGAAGGTCTTCCACCCAAGCTGTTGTAAGTAGCAGTGTTGCTATTTTAATCGCAAATTTCCTGTTAACCCAAATGATTTTACTTTAATGATTGAAGTTAAACACGTCAACAAATCGTTTGGTAAAACTCAGGTCTTGAGTGACATAAGTTCAACCTTTGAGCAGGGCAAAGTAAATTTAATTATCGGACAGTCAGGACATGGGAAAACGGTCCTTGCTAAATGCATGGTAGGATTGCACGAGGTCGATTCAGGAGAAATACTTTTTAATGGAAGAGACTTTTGTAAAATGAATCGTGTTCAACGCACTGCAATTCGTCAAGAGATTGGAATGCTTTTTCAAGGTTCAGCCCTTTTTGATTCTATGACAGTTGAAGAAAATGTAATGTTTCCTTTATTGATGTTCAAAAAAATGACTAAAAAGGAAATGCTTGATCGGGTCAATTTTTGTTTGGAGCGTGTTAATTTAACCGGAAGAAATAAGCTTCTTCCTTCTGAGTGCAGTGGTGGTATGCAAAAACGAATTGGGATTGCACGTGCAATAGCAATGAATCCAAAATACCTGTTCTGTGACGAACCTAACTCAGGTTTAGATCCAAAAACAGCTATTGTCATTGATAATTTAATTCGTGAAATCACATACGAATACAAAATAACAACAATAGTCATTACGCATGATATGAACAGTGTAATGGAAATTGGTGACTCAATTTTGTTTATTTACAACGGTCAAAACTGGTGGTCAGGAAATAAAAATAGTATCATCACAACGGATAACCCAGAGGTATCTAGCTTTGTTTACGCATCTGAATTCATGAAAGAAATCAAGGATTCAATCACTGAAAAAAATAAAGGCAAATAATTTTATCGGTATAAACTTGCTTTAACTGCTGCAACAACTCTTTCTACATTTGGTAATGCTGCTTCAATCAAAGTAGGAGAAAAAGCAAATGGAGTATCTGTTTGCATTACACGATAAACCGGTGCATCAAGATAATCAAAAGCATAATGCTGAAGGTGATAAGCTATTTCGGATGCGATCGATGCCAAAGGCCATGATTCTTCGACCACAACACAGCGATTCGTTTTCTTAATTGATTCAACAACTGTTTTATAATCAATTGGCCGAATTGTTCTTAAATCAATAATTTCTACTGAAATCCCCTCTTTTTCCAATACTGACGCTGCTTCATGAACAACCTTAATGATTTTTCCGAAAGAAACGATAGTTACATCTGATCCTTTGCGTTTAATATCAGCAACACCAATTGGAATAATATACTCTCCTTCAGGTATTTCGCCCTTGTCACCGTACATTTTTTCGGACTCTAAAAATACAACAGGATCGTTATCACGGATGGCTGCTTTTAACAATCCCTTTGCATCAGCAGGATTAGATGGCGTAATAACTTTTAGTCCCGGAACATGGGCATAAAACGCTTCAAAACTTTGAGAATGGGTTGCCGCTAACTGACCAGCGGTTCCATTTCCGCCTCTAAAAACAATTGGGCAGTGATATTGTCCACCTGACATTTGCAACATTTTGGCAGCACTATTTATAATTTGATCTGCAGCTAAAATAGCAAAGTTCCAAGTCATAAATTCAACAATTGGTCTCAAACCATTCATCGAAGCTCCAACTGCGATTCCAGCGAAACCCAACTCGGCAATTGGAGTATCAATTACTCGTTTAGCACCGAATTCATCCAGCATTCCTTGAGAGACTTTGTATGCTCCATTGTATTCAGCAACTTCTTCTCCTAGGAGAAATACAGACTCATCTCTTCTCATTTCCTCACTCATCGCTTCACGAAGAGCTTCTCTAAATTGTACAGTTCTCATAGACTAAATGTAAGGGCTACAAAATTACTAGTTCCCTCTTTTTAAATCAACTATTTAATGACAAATTTTAACGATTTACTATTATTCCCTAATTTCACAAAGTAAGTTCCGGAAGACATCCCATCCGTTGGAAGTATAATTAAATTAGAACCTTCTTTGGATGAAACAACCGATGTCGTAACCACTTTCCCTGTAATATCCGTTATTACAACATTCATTTTATCATTTTGTAAAGCAGTGTATTTAATATGAACATCACCTTCAGTTGGATTAGGATAAAGCTCTACATTATTAACATCATTTAAATCATTGATACCTAAAACAAGATTATCAGATGGAGATCCAGCATATAAATTTATATCATCCAAATAGATATTGTTACCACCATCTGCTTCAAATCTAAATTTCATTTTGAAATTCGGAGTAAAATATAGATTTGTAACATTAATCATGTGAACTGTCACCCAATCAGCTTGTTGTGTAGGCTTCCATGTTGTTGTTGATGTAAGGGAAGATAATTGATTACCTCCAAGTGTCTTACGTTGTGCCCAATTTTCACCACAATCAGATGAAACAAAAACCTTAAGGTATTCATAGTTAGCAGTTGCACGTTTACGATATGCATATCTAAAACTTAAAGTTACTGTTCCTGTAGATGGAATTACCGATAAATCTATTGGAGCAGAAATCAATTCATCTACATTTCCAACTGCTTGACCAAAATTTACCAACTTCGCACATTGAGCGCCTGAATGTCCGGTAGTGTTTTCAATAGTCCAAGCATTATTATTACTCGGATTTTCAACTTCCCAATTGGTCAGGTTTGCTAAAGTGCTGTATGATTCAAATCCTTCCCAATAAGGTAATACAGCCGATTCTGGTAGAACTCGTACATAATTTGATTTAATTTCATCGTCAGTCGTAGAACCATCTGTTGCAGTTAATTTTACCGTATAAAGTCCTGTTTGAGAAAAATTAATGGTTGGGTTCTGACTAGTTGCCGATGAACCTGAAGCAAAACTCCAACCAGATGCAGGAGTAATTTCCCAATTCCAACCCGTAACCGCATTGTAAGTATCATCGATAAGTTGAATAGAATCCCCAGCACAAATAGTTGTTCTATCCGTAGTAAACTGAGCCTTACACAAATAAAAATCGTTTGTCGCACCAGTTGCAGTTAGGTTAGCCGTTTGCCAAAGATTAAATCTTCCTGTAGTTGTAACTTGAAGTGCCGCTCGCATTCTTGCAGTTTGACCTGGGGTATACATTTTAGAACAATAGGAATAATCCATGTAATTTTCAACATTGTCGCGCACATCATAATTCCAATAAGCATTTACAGAATTACAGGTATTTGCGTTCAAAAGACATGCAGTAACACCAATACAATTTGGGGTATCCTCTACATCATCGTCCGAAGAACAAGATGACGCATTTCCAGGATTATTATTCGGTCCCCATGTGTGATCTAAATTCAACCAATGTCCTACTTCGTGTGTTAAAGCTCGAGAAGCACCTGTTGAACCTGTACCAATTGCTCCTACATAATCATGCAATATCCAAATACCATTTGTCATACTTGTCGCCGACCAAGTTGATGGATTGGTTGTATATCCCGCAGCACCGCCTATTTCACCACAGATGAAAACATTTAAGTATTTGTTACCTGGCCAGCTTTGCTGATAAACATCATTTCCATTGCGTATTGCTGTAACTTGTGCGTTACCATCATCTCCTTGATAAGATAAAGGAGAACTTGTTCTGGTAATACCTTTGAAACATGTACCATTTGGCGCTTTTGTCGCTAATACAAATTCTACCTCTACGTCTGAAGGCATGCCAACAAAATCAGACTGAACTGTTGCAGTATCTGCGTTTAACTTTCTAAAATCTCTGTTCAAAATAGCAAGGGCATCATAAATTTGCTCATCAGAGATGTTCTCAACGCCATTATTGTGAAGTACGTGAAAAACGATTGGAATTTTATAGATTACCCCTTTTGGAATTGCATTATTTTTTGCTTTCTCAAATGCGATTTTATCTTGTTCATACATGGCAGCAAACTCAGGGTTCTGCATTAGCTCAGCCATTTTTTTGTGCTGATGACAATATTCAACCGTTTCGCCCTCTCTAGCATTTGTCGGATCAAACGTGTTTTTCTTTTGACCAAAAACAACTGAAAAAGAAATAATTGTGAGGAAATTGAAAAAGAAAGTTTTGAAATTCATCTTAGTTAGTTTTTCGTTAGAACAAGGTTTTAGTTTAATAGTTTGCCTAAATTACCACTTTATTTAAAAATAATCCAAATAATAATTATGAAAAAGTAATTTTTGATTTAAAATTCTTCTTGACGATCTTTGAGTAACTTTGTTTTATGAAATCAAGAAAAGCATCTGAAACATTATCCATCACAACTAAAGTCGTCCTTCCTAACGATACAAATACCTTAGGAAATTTATTTGGTGGTCAATTACTCGCATGGATGGACGTTATTGCAAGTGTTTCTGCCCATAGACATTCCAAGCGAGTAGTTGTTACTGCATCTGTTAACCACGTTTCATTTCAACGGCCAATCAAACACGCATCCATCGTTACATTGGAAGCAAAAGTATCGCGAGCATTTTCCTCATCCATGGAAATTTTTGTGGATGTTTTTGTAGAAGATCCCGTAACTGGAGAGCGAGAAAAATGCAACGAAGCCATTTATACGTTTGTCGCAGTAGACCAAAATGGTGGTCCAATTCAAGTTCCCGAGCTTATTCCTGAAACTGAGGAGGAAAAAATGCGTTATGAAGGCGCCCTAAGAAGAAAACAGCTAAGCCTTATCCTGGCAGGGAAAATGAAGCCCTCGGAAGCTACGGAACTAAAAAAACTTTTTTTGGAAGAATAGGCTTGTAATCTACATTCAAACAAACTATACCTACCTTTGTTAAAGTCTTATCCATTTGATTATGTCGTATTGTTTAGATATTTTAAATAGAAAAAAGCTTCCTACTCTTGAAGTAAGCATTGGTAATTTGAAAATAGGGGGACAAAATCCCATTCGCTTGCAATCCATGACAACTACGGACACCTTGGATACTCAAAAATCGGTTGATCAGTCTATTCGAATGATTGACGCAGGTTGTGAATTGGTTCGTTTGACCGCGCCCAGTAAAAATGAGGCAGAAAACCTTGGGATAATTAGAGAAGAATTACTTCGCAGAGGTTACTCAACACCTCTTGTTGCAGATATACATTTCACACCTAACGCAGCAGAAATTGCAGCTAAATTGGTTGAAAAAGTTCGTGTAAATCCCGGCAATTATGCGGATAAAAAGAAATTTGAAGAAATCGATTACACGGATGAAAGCTACTTAGCTGAGTTAAAACGAATCGAAGAGAAATTTACGCCCTTAGTTTTACTTTGTAAAGAGAACAATACTGCCATGCGTATTGGAACGAATCACGGTTCACTTTCAGATCGAATACTAAGTCGCTATGGAGATACACCTGAGGGTATGGTGGAATCCGCTTTCGAATTCATTAGAATTTGCGAGAAAAACAATTTCTATCATTTGGTGATTTCTATGAAAGCCAGCAATACGCTTGTTATGGTTCAGGCATATCGTTTATTGGTAGCAGAAATGTTAAAAAATGGACGTTGTTATCCTTTACATTTGGGTGTTACAGAAGCAGGCGACGGTGAAGATGGAAGGATAAAATCAGCAGTTGGAATTGGAGCATTGTTGGAGGATGGAATTGGTGATACGATTCGAGTTTCTTTAACAGAGGAGCCGGAATTTGAAATTCCGGTAGCTCGCAAATTAGCTGAAAAATTTAATGTGTCCAATGAGATTGAAATTACTCAAACTTTGCCAGAATTACCTTATAATCCATTTTCCTATTCTCGCAGATTAACAAATGAAATTCACAATATTGGAGGCAAGCATGTTCCGGTAGTAATTGCTGATTTATCTGATAAACAACAAATTACTCCAGCAAATTTCTATGGATTTGGGTATAATTATTCTGTACAATTAGACAAGTGGAATTTACAAGATTTAGCCGCGGATTATGTTTATATTGGTCAAAACTTAATTGATTTTGAAGTACCTGGAACTTTAGGAGTAATCGTTGATTTTAATGTATGGGAGGCAAATTACAAGGGCAAAGCAGGATTTTATCCGTTGGTAATGAATCACGAATTAGCTCAATTAGACAATAAGCAACAAGCTTTTTTAGAAATTGAATGTTCAGAATCCTTGCCTGAAAATCTAATTGAATACCCCAATTTGGCACTAGTTTTAAAAACAAAATACTCCAACAAAACGCAACTTTTCCGTAAAGTCTATATTGATTTATTAAATCAAAAACTAAATATTCCAGTTATTTTGAAAGTGGAGAATTTTTCCTCTGATTCAGAAACTTTTCAATTGTACGTATCCAGTGATTGCGGCTCTTTACTTATCGACGGATTTGGAGATGGGTTGTGGTTGTGCGGAAATCAACCGTCTACCTTAATTAATTCTACTGCCTTTGGAATCTTGCAAGCCACTCGTACTCGCATTTCTAAAACTGAATATATTTCTTGTCCTTCATGTGGCAGAACACTTTTCGATTTGCAAGAGACTACAGCTAAGATTCGTGAAAGAACATCGCATTTGAAAGGAATCAAAATTGGAATAATGGGTTGTATTGTAAACGGCCCAGGTGAAATGGCAGATGCAGATTATGGATATGTTGGAACCGGTCCCGGTAAAATAAATCTCTACAAAGAAAAGACGGTAGTGCGCAAAAATGTGGCTGAAGAACAAGCGGTTCAAGCCTTAATCGACCTCATCAAAGAACATGGAGATTGGGTTGAAACTTATTAATAAACAAAAAATCGGAGCTAATTACATTAACTCCGATTAGTGATTTAATATGCTATTTCCTTTTTATTTGTCCAGCACAGCAACCAAATAATATTTGTCATTATACTGATATTCTTGACAGAAAAAGGTTGGGTTTTCTCCAAAGTGATTTTGAAGTCTATTTTCACTCAACATTTTTATGAAACTTTCAGATAGCCCTTCATGCACATATTGTCCGGTAGAATGGCTCAAGGTCCAAATTTGATGGTAGCTCACCTCGCTTTCATCCGAAGCGTTATTTAAAATTCCAACATGATCCTCAAAAATGCTTTTTGTCGTACTAGCCAAAGTACTATCAACCGTTGGTATCATTGCTAATTCTGTTTCTAATTTTTCAACACATGAATTTGAAAATAAAAGCGTTGGATGATCCTTGACTTCTTGAGTTGAAGGAATTCTTCTAGGTTTAAATTGAGCAAGCTCTTCCTTGGTGTAGTGTCTGGGAATAATCGTAATCTGATGGGTTCCATCATCTAAAATTTTTTCTTCAACAATTTGAGATTTGAAACTTGATGCAACTATAATTGCCGTAAAAAATAAGATCGTTTTCATAGTTAATAAATTAAAGTAAAACATTCATGTTCGGGAATGAACACCTGTAAATAATTATAAAAACCGAAAAAGGTTACACAAATTTTCTTTACCAAAATTAATTCCTGATTAAGTCGCAATGTGGAATAAAGAATATAAAATAATCTTCGTCTGATTACCTATCTTTGTAGTATGAATTCTTTTTCCGACCCAATTTGTGCATTAGCCACCGCAAACGGTGTAGGTGCAATCTCAGTTATTCGGGTTTCGGGTGCAGGGAGTAAAGGCTTGGTTTCAAAAAATTTCTCGAAAGATCTTACAACTAAAACCAGTCACACCTTGCATTTTGGAGTTTTTTCTGATTTGACAAAAAACGCAATTGATGAGGTTCTTATCAGTGTTTTTGACGAAGGGAAAAGTTTTACCGGCGAGGAAAGTGTGGAGATTTCGTGTCACGGATCGGTGTATATTCAACAGCAAATTTTGCAAACGCTTTGCGCTTCTGGGTTTCGCTTGGCAGAACCGGGTGAGTTCACCCAACTTGCTTTTTTGAACGGAAAAATGGATTTGTCGCAAGCAGAAGCGGTGGCGGATCTCATCGCATCCCAATCTAAGCAGGCACATGATGTGGCCTTGAAGCAATTACGTGGACAATTCTCTAGTCAATTACAAGAATTACGCGAAAAATTGATTCAATTTGCTGCCTTGATTGAACTCGAATTGGATTTTGGAGAGGAAGACGTGGAATTTGCCGACCGAACGCAACTGAAAATGTTGGTAAAGGAAGTCTTAGCAATTGTGGAACGACTGGCCAACTCTTTCTCCTTGGGTAATGCCTTGAAAAATGGAGTTCCGGTGGCCATTGTAGGAGCGCCCAATACAGGAAAAAGTACTTTATTGAATCAATTGTTGGGCGAAGATCGAGCGATTGTGAGCAACATTGCCGGTACTACGCGCGATGTGATTGAAGAAACACTAAATATTGAAGGAATTCTCTTTCGATTGATAGATACGGCTGGAATTCGGGAAACAACCGAAACCATTGAAGCGTTGGGAATTGAACGCTCGCAGCAAAAGATTGAACAAGCCAGCATTGTGTTGTGCATGGCAGATGCTACGGTTGAAGCAAGTGCGGAAGAAGTGCGAATTTGGAAAACCGAGTTGGAAAATCGATATCCCGAAAAGAAAATAGAGTTTATACTCAATAAAGTGGATGCTGTTCAGCCAAACGTATCAGATGCACTCACCATTAGCGCCAAAAACGGCGATGGAATTGAAGCCTTGAAACAACGATTGGTAGAATTGGTAGTTGGTAATTTTGATTTACAGAACGATATCATTGTGGCCAATGCGCGCCACCACGAAGCACTCCAAAAAACGGCAGTTGCACTCACGCAAGCCTTGAACGGATTAGAAAACGGCACTACTGGCGATTTTGTGGCAATGGACATCCGCGAGGCAATGCTGCAACTGGGAAATATAACTGGTCAGATCGATATTGACACCGATATTTTAGGAGCAATATTTTCGAAGTTTTGTATTGGGAAGTAGAATTCTTAAAGTAGCGTTGCGTACATTTTCATTTCTACGATTGCTCTCAACCTTAATTTAATTCGCTAGATTTTTCGTGTTCATTTCCACGTAAAAGCTGACCTTGGCGCCTAAGGCCTCAAAAACCTTCATAATGGTTTCAAATCGAGCATTTTTTACACTGTTTTCTATTTTGGAAATTTGAGCTTTTTGTACTCCTACCAGCTCTCCAAGTTGTTCTTGCGTCATATTGAGCTCTTGCCTGGCTTGTTTGATTGCTTGTCCCAAAAGATCTATTTTTAACTCATTTTCAAAAGCTTCTCTCCTATCAGTCCCACGTTTTCCAATGTGTTTGTCAATCATTTTGTCTAGAGGTACCGTTTTAAATTTATTTTTTTCCATTGTGGTTTATTTTTTTGATTTGTATTCAAAATAGTGTCTTCTCATTTCCTCTGCTTTTTTAATTTCTTTAACAGGAGTTTTTTGTGTCTTTTTTTGGATTCCATGCGTGGAGATAACCAAGGTTTTATCTTTGGCTGTATTGTCCCAAAAAGCAAAAAGCCGATATGCTTTACCCTTGTACAAAGTCCTAAACTCCCAAATCAAATCATTCAGTTTTTTAAAAAGTTCTTTGTCATTTACATATTGAGCTTTCCTGACATTATAGTATATTTTTTCTCTTGTTTTGTCGTCAAGATTACTTAAAAACTCAATAACTTCAGGCAATAACTCTACTTCAAAATTAGACCTCATTCACACTTTTTTATAAAGTTATAAATTTCCTTATTAGGAAACAAATGAATGAACATATTTTAATGATTTTTATTACCAAATATTTTTAAAAATAAATTTATTATTGATGCGTTTTTGATGAATATTTACACCACAAAAGAAGCGTTATGAGAAGACAAAGTATTTCCTTTACTGAACCAAATGATGAATGGCTTAAAAGTCAAATTGAAAACAAAGAATATTCAAGTAAAAGTGAATTGGTTAATGATCTTATACGTCAGGCAAGAAATCAGCAACATCAAATTGACTTAATTCGTCTCAAGCTAGAACGAGCAGAAAAATCAGGATTTACAACTGATTCGAAATCTGAAATACTCAAGCAATCAAAAAAATTGCTGAATGGCGAATTATAAATTTAGTAATGTTGCCAAGGACTACGCTTACTCCCAAAAAAGTAGATCGATACGGATATACTTGGTGCTATTTTCTCCAAGTTTTGTATTGGCAAATAATTGCTCAAAATCAACTAAAAAACACATGGAGCGAATAATGGACTTAAAAAACTACTATCAACCTCACTAAAAAAAAATATAATGCGTCATATAACGAACAAAATTTACTATATTTGTTTCTTATAAGTCGTTTTATATGAAAAAAGCAGTGGCGATATTACCAAAAAATTTGAAAATTTTGAAAGAATTGGGTGAACACCTTCAATTAGCGCGCTTACGACGAAAAC
>JBIIHD010000205.1:0-3748 GCA_044236095.1 Crocinitomicaceae bacterium
GTGACTAAAATGGATCCAGTACCTCCGTTACACGTCGGTTGCGTTGGAACTGCAGTTGATGAACATGTATTACATGAAGGAGGTGCCGTATAGGGTTGTGTTAAAGTGCATGTTGGGTCAGCTGAGAAAACGGCAGTAATGGAACAAGCAGCGCCATTCGCTGTGATACCAGGAAGCGTATAGTTTAAAGGACTAGTCCAAGGACCTGGTATTGTTGTAGATGCTCCACAACTGCTAGAAACAGTTAATGTTCCTGTTGCTGGAGGATAAGTGAATGAAATAGTTCCAGTTACTGAATATTGATTAGTGGTTGAATTACACGCTCCAGGTGTAGCAGTCAATCCTGTCATATTACACAAGATATTACAGTTTGTTGAACCTGTTCCTGAAGTTTGGGTAAAGCTAACAGCACCTGATTGATTGGAATAGTTGGTAATTAACATTAAATACCATTGTCCTGCTACTGCATTTGAAATCGACGCTGTTTCGACTGCTGCTGCTGAGAAACTACAACCAACAATATTTGATGCTGAATAACCAGTACACATAGCGGATTGGGTAGAAAATGGACCCCAGAGAACATAATCTACATCAATTGCAGCGCCAGCGGTTGATGTTTGACTAATTGTCATTGTTATAGGTCCAGACGATCCAATATTCAAATAGAAAAATGATGGATTAGGAGTTGATAAAAGACAGCCGTACGCTCCACTACCACCAAGTGATGCAATATTGGTTGTATTACAAAAATTCAATCCGCTTGAACTACAAAAAGGATCGGATGCATTGCAATTTGAATTGCCATTAAGACTTACACAGGGGGTAGGTGGCGTGGGCGCTGTTGCGCAAATACTGAATGTTCCTGAATTATTCGTGCCATAATCCCACAAACGTACGTAAATTATTGACCCTGGAGTTAGTCCAGTCCTAGTTATATATGGCATGAGGCCATTCGGGCTATCATCGTCGTCACATTCAATTAAAGTAAAAGGTCCACTGCAACTTGGTGCTGAATACCATGCCATGCCCATGTCTGTCAAAGTACCAGTATTCGTATTTATAGTTAAAGCTCCGCCTGCAGGAACTGTGACTTGATACCAAACATCGTCCCCACCGGCATTATAAGCAGCACACCCTGGTGCAGGAATACCCGTCGTACCGGTCATGCTCGCGGGTAAATTCCCGGCTGAATAGCTACAATTTGTATTTACGCTCAAGGATGGAGCTCCACAAGGATTGTCTGTTTGAGCGAAGTAAGAGTATAATGTTGATAAAAATAAAACAAGTAAAATTCTATTCATATATTTAATAGGTTAAATTAACCATCGAATCTTTCAATTCATGAATGTCAACACCTAAGTTTTTAAATTGATCTTTGATATATTCAATACGAATACAGGTATTAAATTCTAATTTTATTTCAGAACTATCAATTAAAACATTTACATTCTCATCAATTGATAAATTGAAAATTTCTTTTACTTGATTTTCTGTAAATTCATTAATGTTGTTGCTGGTTGTTAATGTATACATAACTCCTATGCCGTGAATAAGAGATTCTCCATTGACCTTATTTTGATCAAATTTTAATTTTAGATCATTCGTCAAAGGCTGATACATCGAAATTAATTCCTCTGTATTGCAATATTTTTCGACTTGTGAATAAGTTTTTGGACAGAAGAAGGTCAAATAAAATGTTATTAGGTATAAAATTCTCATAGTATTAAATATTAAACGACATTACTATCTATTTAGTTGCCTTAAAGAATAGTTGAATTATTCAAAGATAATTTTATTTTTTGAATAAGTTTAAAGATTTGTAAATGAATGAACAAGCCCTGGATTTGAATTATTATTTAATCAATGAATGACCATCACCGCTTTATTTTTGATGTTAGTTTTTAATAGTTATTTCGTCTTTAGATTAGAATACTCCTCAAATTATTTAGTAGCGTTTAAATTTCACCTAAAAATCGGTAATCTATTTAATTTGATAAGTTTTTTTAATGTTATTTCGTGGTAAAATTAATTGATGCTAATTTTCAAAAAAAAAACCAGACTCGATGTTTGGTTTGCCAATTAATCTGAATCATTAAAACTCAAAAGTTTCCATGAATTTCGTCGTGAAATTACCTTTTTTGAAATCTTCGTTTTCCATCAATTTCTGATGAAAAGGAATTGTTGTCTTGACCCCTTCAATGATATATTCATCCAAAGCTCGTTTCATTTTTAAAATAGCTTCTTCACGTGTTTGTGCAACGACAATTAGCTTCGAAATCATTGAATCGTAATTTGGTGGAATCGTATAACCTGAATACACATGCGCATCAATTCGAACTCCATGTCCTCCTGGACAATGATATTCTGTTATTCTTCCTGGTGACGGCCTAAAATCAGCATACGGATCTTCTGCATTGATTCTACACTGAATGGCATGACGCATAACAGGTATATAGTTTTTACCAGAAATTTTCTCACCAGCAGCAATTTTAATTTGCTCTTTGATTAAGTCAAAGTTGATTACTTCTTCAGTGATTGTATGTTCAACCTGAATTCTCGTATTCATTTCCATAAAGTAGAAGTCACGATTCTTATCGACCAAAAATTCTACTGTACCAACTCCTTCATATTTTACAGCCTTGGCTGCTTTTATGGCAGCCTTCCCCATTCTCTCCCGTAAATCATCTGTCATAAACGGTGAAGGTGTTTCTTCAACTAATTTTTGGTGACGTCGTTGAATGGAACAATCTCTTTCTGACAAGTGACAAGCATTTCCGTACTGGTCTCCTGCTATTTGAATTTCAATATGGCGCGGCTCTTCAATGAATTTTTCCATGTAAATACCATCGTTACCAAAAGCGGCAGCTGCTTCTTGCCTTGCTGAATCCCATGCCCCTTCAATATCTTCATCTTTCCAAACGATGCGCATTCCTTTTCCACCACCACCGGCAGTAGCTTTCAAAATCACGGGATACTTAATTTCTTTTGCTGTTTTTTTTGCATCATCCAGGTCTTTCAAAAGACCTTTTGATCCGGGAATACAAGGAACTCCTGCTTTGATCATAGTTGCTTTAGCCGTAGCTTTGTCTCCCATTCCTGCTATTTGTTCAGGTAAAGCACCGATGAATTTAATTCCATGTTCTTGACATACCTTTGAAAATTTTTCATTTTCAGATAAAAATCCATATCCCGGATGTATAGCATCTGCATTTGTAATTTCCGCTGCAGAAATAATGTTTGGAATGGACAAATAAGATTTAGAACTAACAGGTGGGCCTATGCAAACTGCTTCATCAGCAAATCGAACAGGTAGACTATCTTTGTCAGCAGTGGAATAGACAGCCACAGTTTTAATTCCCATTTCTTTACACGTACGAATAACGCGTAGGGCAATTTCACCGCGATTGGCGACTAGTATTTTTTTAAACATAAACTAGGGTTTAATATTATGCAGGTTCAACCAAAAATAAAGGCTGATCATATTCTACCGGACTAGCATCATCAACCAGAACCTTGATTATTTTTCCGGAAATTTCTGATTCAATTTCGTTAAAAAGCTTCATTGCTTCAATTATACAAACCTTTTCACCTTTTTGAATAGGGCTTCCAACCGAAACAAAAGGCTCTTTGTCAGGTCCTGATGATCGATAAAAAGTACCAATCATTGGAGATTTAATTGTTATAAGTTTTGAATCGTCTGACACCGATTTAACTGGTTCTGTCCCCGCAGGAGCAGTTGGAGTTGAAA
>JBIIHD010000206.1:0-3745 GCA_044236095.1 Crocinitomicaceae bacterium
GACCAATGAGCTGACCACGCTTAACAAGTTCACCGGTCTTAACTAAAACTCCTTTATTTGATAAATGCCAGTAAGCAGCATAAGTACCATCAGAATGTTTTATTATAATGTGATTTCCTTGACTCAAATATTTTTTTCGTGGTCCTCCCTTTAGGAATTGATCCTGCATTTCGTGTACAACCCCCTCCCGTGCAGCATAAACTTTACTCCCTCGACGTAATCGAAAGTCAAGTGCGTATTCACCTTTATGCGAATATTTTCCATTGTAGCCTTGAAGCACCATAACTTTTTTCGATACATCAAATGGTAATTCATAAATGTAATTCGTATCCACTAAATCTAAAGGCGTTTGAGCCTCTACAGAACAAAATTTAGTTAAAATAAAGAGGGATAAAAGAAACTTTCTCAACACAAAATTTATATATTAGCACGAATTTAATCATAAAATCATTCAGATAAGATCTTAACATAAGATAATCAAAGAACCATTTTTTTAAAACTAAATTTGAACATGAAAATAATAAAGCGTATTTGTTTGTCGGTCACTTTTGCTGGGACAATTGTTGCATTTTCAAGCAATCTTATTGAAAAAGGCACTGCTAGTTATTACGGAAAATCATTTGATGGCAGAACAACAGCATCAGGAGAAATTTTTCGGAACGACAGTTTAACTGCAGCGCACAAAACATTAAAGTTTGGAACTATTGTAAAAGTGACTAATTTAAAAAATGATTCGATTGTTATAGTAAAAATTAACGATAGACTACCTAAAAGTTCGACACGTGTTATCGACCTTTCAATGAGTGCCGCAAAAAAACTTGATTTTATTAAAGCCGGTTTAACACCTGTAACACTTGAAATACTTGAAAAAAAATGAAAAAGACAAATTTATTATTCGGAGTTTTAATTGGCACATTATTCTCCTGTTCAAAAGGAACTATTTCTGCAGTAAATGAAACAAGCGCTGCGAGTTCAGAATACAATGAACAAGAAGCAGCAATTTTATATACCAATAATTGCGGAACATGTCATGCACTACAAGCACGAGAAAAATATACTGCAAAACAATGGAAAAAAATTGTTCCTGACATGGCTAAAAAAGCAAAGTTAGATGCTAGTCAAGAAGCTCAAATACTAACATATGTATTAGCTTCACCTAAACAGTAGTTTTGGACCGAAGAAAATTTATAGGATTGTCTACCATGTCACTTGCCTTTGCCTCTTTGGGAGCACTCAAACCTTTGTTTGAAAATAAAAAGCGAGATTCTGAAAATTTTCCAACTTTATTTATTGGCCATGGTTCTCCCATGAATGCTATTGAGCAAAACGAATTTTCGAACAAATGGGGGAAAATCGCACAAAATTTCGATGTCCCAAAAGCAATTATCTGTATTTCTGCACATTGGTTAACTCGAGGGACTTTTGTGACGGCCATGGAACAACCCAAAACAATACACGATTTTGGTGGATTTCCACAAGCTCTTTTTGATGTTCAATACCCCGCTCCTGGATCAGTGGATGTGGCTTATTGGACTCAAGAAGTAATTCACAACGCGCTTGTTAAGGATGACCATGAATGGGGTTTAGATCACGGAACTTGGTCAGTATTGAAAAATATGTATCCTGATGCTTCAATACCAGTGATTCAATTAAGCATTGACTACGGAAAACCATTATCTTACCATTTTCAATTAGCTCAAGAATTAAAAGTACTTAGGAAAAAAGGAGTTTTAATCATAGGGAGCGGAAACATGGTTCATAACTTGGGGATGGTTGCATGGGATAAAATAAATTCTCCAGGATTTGGATTTGATTGGGCACTTGAAATCGATTCTATTTTTAAACAAAAAATTGAAAATCGGGATTATCAATCACTTGTGAATTGGACGTCTCTTCACAAACAAATTTCATTAGCCGTCCCTACTCTTGATCATTATATCCCACTTATTTATTCGGTGGGTCTAAGTGAAAAAGAAGATGAAATTTCGTTTTTTAATGATAAAGCAGTTGCTGGTTCTCTCACGATGACCTCAGTTCAATTTGGCCTATGAATTTCTCTGAATTAAAAATAATAGATCTCTCCACTGTTTTGGCCGGTCCATCTGTTGGAACTTTTTTTGCTGAACTTGGTGCAGAAGTTATCAAAATTGAAAGCCCCCAATTTCCGGATGTTACACGCTCTTGGAAATTACCAACCGAGGATTCTAAATCTGATGTAAGCGCCTATTTTTCATCTGTAAATTATAATAAAAAGTACGTTCAACTTGATTTTTCGAATTCTTCTCATTTAGAACAACTAATGAAACTTTTTTCAGATGCCGATATCCTCTTGACAAATTTCAAAAAAAGTACGGAGGAAAAATTTGGATTAACTTCTGATATACTTTTGACAAAGTTTCCAAAACTGATAATCGGAAAAATAACCGGATTTGGAGAACAAAGTGACCGAATTGCTTACGATTTAATTTTACAGGCTGAAACAGGTTTTATGTCAATGAATGGAACGCCTGATTCTGGTCCGGTAAAACTGCCCGTCGCATTAATAGATGTTTTAGCTGCTCATCATCTAAAAGAAGGAATATTAGTTGCTTTATTGGATAGAATTTCATCTAATATGGGTAAAAAAGTAAGTGTTTCCTTATACGATGCTGCAATTTCTAGTTTAGCCAATCAAGCTGCCAATTACTTAATGGAAAACCATATTCCAAAACGAATTGGGAGTTTACATCCGAATATTGCTCCTTACGGAGAGATTTTTAAAACGAAAGATTCAGTATTATTGACTTTTGCGATTGGAAGTGATTTGCATTTTCAAAAATTAACCCGTTTACTAAAACTATCATCTATTGTAAATGATGAACGATTCTCTTCAAACCAAGTTAGAGTAAAAAATCGGATTGAATTGGCGAATATTCTACAAAATGAAATTTCAAAAAGTAACGCTTATGAAATTTTGGAACAATGCCATAAAAACTATATTCCTGCTGCGAGAATTAAAAATTTAAGCGAGGTTTTTGAAGATTTGCATGCAAAAGGGTTGGTGAGAGAAGAAACTATTTCGGGTAAATCGACTAAAAGGATAACCTCAATTGCTTTTAAATGGAAATAGAAATACGATCACCACAAACTGCCCTTGAATGGGAAGAATATTATGATTTACGTTTTAGAATTCTCAGGCTGCCATGGAATCAACCAAGAGGTTCAGAACGTAATGAAGGTGATCAAACGGGAATTCATTTAGCCTTGCATGAATCAGATAAAATAAAAGCAATTGCAAGATTGGATATTTCTGGTGAGCGAGAAGCTCAAGTTCGTTTTGTTGCCGTAGAAGTGAGTGAGCAAAGAAAAGGCTTCGGACGATTAATTATGGAAGCAACTGAAAAAATAGCTCGAGATCGAGGAGACCAAAAAATGATTTTACACGCTCGTGAAAATGCAATCGATTTCTACAAAAGCTTGGATTACAAAATTATCGAGAAATCTCACTTACTTTTTGGAAAAATACAACACCTTTTAATGGAAAAAGACCTAAAGTAAATTGATGATTGCGCTTTTGTAAGGATTGTTAATAAAAACATTGTCTTTATTTAAACTTTTTTGATTTGAACTTGTTTTGAACTTTGGATGGTCACAACAAACAATGGCGGAGTATAAAATCAAAGATTTAGAAACACTTTCGGGTGTTAAAGCCCACACCATTCGAATTTGGGAAAAACGTTACAACCTACTCTCTCCGGATCGAACA
>JBIIHD010000207.1:0-3737 GCA_044236095.1 Crocinitomicaceae bacterium
CTACAAAACATTTCCCCTTTAATTCGATGTGAATTGATCCTGAATTATTTGCTTCAAAACTAAAATCAGGTTGAGATTTCCATGTTTCAAGGCATTTATCGCCGTTGAACTTATAAAATTCCGAATCTACCAATTTGTATTGAGTAATTAATTCCGGATTTGTTAAAAATTTTTCAGACCGATAAACATCATAACTTCCCGCATTTAACTTCCCCGTCCAAGTTCCAGATGTGTCTGTGGTAATCCATTTCTCCACTTTTTTTTCTCCTTTTTTAGTCAATGCAAATTTTGATTTAGACGCCATAAGAACTGTTCCTTTGGCCATTTCCGGAGTTGGCTTCGCTCCACCACAATAAGGCGTATGTTTGATAAATACTAGTGTCTGCTTCTGTGCTTGACAAGACATTAAAATTAAAACACTTAGAAAAAAAAGAGTTTTCATAGGATAATTATTGAGTGCTAAGTTAGAATTAAACGCGCTGACAAGCACAAAATACTTGCCTAAAAATCAATTTATGTTTTTTATTATTTTCATTTGGCATGCTTTTTTGAAAAAACTCTAACTTTATAACACAAAATTATCATGGCACTTAAGCAATACCTCGCACAAAAATTAGAGCAGAAATTATCGCCTCAGCAAATTCAATTGATGAAACTTCTGCAAGTCCCAACCATTGAATTAGATCAACGAATTAAGCAAGAAATTGAAGAAAATCCTGCATTAGAGGAAGGAGAGGAAAGGGAAGAAGATGAATTTAGCAATGAAGAATCTGAAGATGATTTCGATGAAAATGAGGACGATGATTTCGATCTTTCGGATTATCTCGATGATGACGTTGCGGACTATAAAACACAGGCAAATAATCAATCAAAAGATGAGGAAGAACGAGTAATTCCACTATCAGGTGAGCAATCATTTCGCGAGAAATTGATGGAACAGATCCAGTTGCTGCCATTAATTGATAATCAATATGTTATTGCTGATGTAATTGTTGGCAACTTGGATGAATCAGGTTATTTGAATCGTGAAATTGAAGCTTTGGTTGATGATCTTGCATTTTCAGTTGGGATTACAGTTACTGAAGCAGAAGTTGAAGATACACTTGCATTAATTCATGAACTTGATCCTGCAGGCGTTGGGGCTCGCGATTTGCAAGAGTGTTTAGTTTTACAGATAAATCGAAAACAAGATGGTAAGGAATTTCGCGAAAATGCTAAGAAAATCCTAGAAAAATTCTTTGAGGAGTTTACCAAAAAGCACTACGACAAAATTGCTAAAAAACTTGATCTAACGGATGAAGAATTAAAGATGGCAATTGACGAGATTTTAAAATTAAATCCAAAACCAGGCGGAAGTACACGCGATGCTGCCCAAAATTTCCAACAAATAATTCCTGATTTTTTACTTTTTGAATCTGATGGAAAATTAGAACTTAGTTTAAATTCCAGAAATGCACCTGATTTAAAGATTAGTAAAGAATATGCCACCATGCTTCGGAATTATGCAGAAGGTGCCAAAACATCAAAATCCGATAAGGAGGCCTTGACGTTTGTTAAACAAAAATTAGATAGCGCTAAATGGTTCATCGATGCCATAAAACAAAGGCAAACTACGCTACTTCTTACAATGAATGCAATTATGGAGTATCAGCGAGAATTTTTCTTGACAGGTGACGAAACCGCACTTAAACCCATGATTCTAAAGGATATTGCTGATATTGTTCAAATGGATATTTCGACGGTTTCTCGGGTTGCTAATAGTAAGTTTGTTCAAACTAATTTCGGGATTTATTCTTTAAAGTATTTCTTCTCAGAGTCACTCTCTACGGATAGTGGAGAAGAGGTTTCAACTCGAGAGGTTAAAAAAATATTGACTGATGCTATTTCTGCCGAGGATAAACGCAAACCATTGCCGGATGAGAAATTAATGGAATTACTTCGTGATAAAGGATATAATATAGCTAGAAGAACAGTGGCCAAATATCGTGAGCAATTAAATATCCCTGTTGCTCGTTTAAGAAAAGAATTGTAATGAGATTTTTTGCAACAGTCATTTCATGGATCTTCATGCCTCTTTTAATGCCTTTGTATTGCTTATTGCTAACTTTGTTTACAATATCTTTTGAGGATTTTTTATTGAATCAAAATTCTTTATGGACACTTCCTTCTGAAGTAAAATTTGCCTTACTAAATTTATTTGTAATTTTTACGCTCATTGCACCGGGTATTTCAATAATCGTTTTACGGAATCGAAAAATGATTACTTCAATAGAAATGGAGGAAAGAACACAGCGTTATTTTCCGATAATGCTCATGTTTTTCTATTCAATTGCATTGTTCTTATTATTGTATTTAAAAACAAATAATACAGCTATTCCAAGCTATGTTTATACTTTACCTTTGGCAGGAGCTATTGTCTCGATCACTCTTTTTGCAATCAACTTTAATATGAAGATTAGTTTGCATGCTGCGGGTTGTGGAATTTTATTCGGTTTTATTCTTGCCTATTCGATGCGTCAACAATATTTTGAGTTTTGGATAGTATTAGTAGCTGCTTTAATATCTGGAATTACAATTTCTGCAAGACTATACCTACAAAAACATTCTATCCATGAAGTCTATCACGGTTGGCTTATTTCTGTTCTAATTACATTTTTTGTAAACTATCTTCACTGATAAAACATATACGCCAATAAAATGGAGGCAATAAATCCCGCGAAGTCAGCGACTAATCCTGCCACTGGTGCATAGCGCATTTTTTTTATTCCAACTGATCCAAAATACACAGCTAATATGTAAAATGTTGTATCGGTACACCCTTGAAAGGTGGAAGCTAATTTCCCAAGGAAAGAATCTACACCATGAATTTTAAAAATTTCGAGCATCATGGCTCGTGCACCTGGCCCGCTAAAAGGTTTCATAAATGCCACGGGTAATGCTTCGATAAATGATAGTGTTTTAACGCCAATAGCGGTTAATCCCATTGCTAAACCATCGAAAAGTACTTGCATGGCACCAGACGCTCTGAATACAGCCACAGCGGCAAGAATTCCGATTACATAAGGTAGAACTTGCAGTGCAACTTCAAAACCTCCTTTTGCTCCTTCAATGAAAGTATCATAAACATTAATTTTACTTCTCACTCCAAGCACAATAAACAAAACAATAACGGCAAGTAAAATAAAATTTCCTCCAACATCTGATATTAATTGAATGTGCCCAGGATGATAGATACACCATGCCAACAATCCAAAGATAAACGCAGAAATTCCACCTAGATATGCTAAAACAACAGGCTGAAGAAGATTAATTTTTTGCTTAAATGATAAAAAAATAAGCCCCGCCATGGTGGAGAAAAATGTAGCAATCAAAATAGGCATGAAAACAACAGTCGGATCTTTCGATAAGGCACCGCTTCGGTAAGCTAAAATACTTACAGGAATAATTGTCAATCCTGAGGTATTCAGAACGAGAAACATGATTTGAGCATTACTTGCTGTTTCTTTATTTGGATTAATATCTTGTAAATATTTCATTGCTTTGAGTCCAATTGGGGTAGCAGCATTATCCAGACCCAGCATATTGGCACTATAGTTCATCATGATGGCCCCTGTAGCGGGATGATCTTTTGGAATTTCAGGAAATAATCTGCGAAAAAGTGGATTTACCAACCGTGATAAAAGGGTAACAACTCCAGATTTTTCGCCAATGTTCATAATACCCATCCAAAGGCAAAG
>JBIIHD010000208.1:0-3731 GCA_044236095.1 Crocinitomicaceae bacterium
CCAACATCGGTTGATATGACTGCCACCTCTGATGCCTGAGCTTCAATAATACTAACCGGAGTTCCTTCATTTTTGGAAGTTAGGCAGATTACATCCATGCCGGCATTAAACGAAGCAATGTCTTTTATCCATGACATAAAGCGAATATCTATACCTTCGTTTCTATATTCTTTTACTTGATTCTCAACAAATTCTCGTCGCTCCCCATCGCCTACGATAAGAAATACAGGTTTATATTTAGTTTGCTGGTGAACAAGATTGACAACCTCAAAAAATAATTGATGATTCTTAACCGGAGCCAATCGACCTATTATAGCAATAGCTACCTCATCATCTTTGAGATTGAACATTTCACGCGTCTGATTTCTTTGCTCAGGTAAATTTTGATGAAATTTTTCCAAATCAAAACCAAGTGGGATTACAGTTGTTTTCTCAGAACTAGCAATTCTAAAATTATCAACCAAATCTGTTTTTTGTAGATCAGAAATTGCGATAATACCTGTTGATCGTTGTGCTAGTTTACGTTCAATAAATTTATAAAGCTCCGTTTTTAATTTACCAAAATAAGAATGAAAAACATGACCATGAAAGGTATGAACGACAATCGGTACTTTGGTGTCAAACGCGGCCTTTCTTCCCAATGCTCCGGCTTTAGAAGCGTGAGTGTGAACAATGTCTGGGTTGAATTCTCTAATGATTTCTTTCAGTTTCAGTAAAGCTTTTCGATCACTAAAAAAATTTGGTTTTCGCTTCATTTCTGGCAATAAAATTGCTTCAACATCGTACTCTTTCAAGATGTGTAATGAATCTGCTTCATCTTTTTCTGGAAGACCTCCTACAAGCAAGGTTTCGAACTCATCTGAAATGAAGCGTGTAAGAAAAGTAGCGTTGTATGTAGGTCCTCCTATGTTAAAACGATTTATAATTCGAAGAACCTTTATTTTTTTATTTGCCAAACTGGAAAAATTCTATAAATGGTTTGTTTGATTTTTAGTATTTTGCAATAAAATATAATACAATGCGAAGTTACGTAATTTTTATCTTTTTTCTTCTATCTGCTTTTGCACATACACAAAACAGAATTCAAGAAAAAGTTGACAGACTTGTAAAAAATTCTCAATTAGAAAATGCGACCGTTACTTTTTTTGCCATTGACTTAGATTCCAAAGATACAATAGCCAAATGGAACCATAAAACAAGTCAGGCGAGTGCATCGAATGCAAAATTATTCTCCACTTACACCGCACTAGAACTTCTTGGCCCAAATTATCAAGCTAAAACTAGGATTTACCAAGAAGGAACAATACTTGACAGTGTTTTGAATGGAAATATATGGATAAGGGGGGGTGGAGATGTTTCATTAGGAAGTAAATATTTTACCACGGACGGATTAGAGCTCGAATTTATGAACCAATGGGTTGATACCCTACAAAGATTAGGGATAAAAGAAATTAATGGCTCGATTATAGCCGATGGAAGTGAATTTGGTTATGATGGAGCTCCCGATGGTTGGGCATGGTCTGATCACGGAAACACATATGGATCACCACCAAGTGGGATTTGTTTTTACGATAATCAAATGAATTATTATTTCAAAACAGGCGCATCAGGATCAACAGCTACTTTAATCAAAACTTTTCCAGAATTTCCAGGCATGAAGTTTCATAGTTACATTAAAGCTTCAAATAGTGCCATTGATGATGCTTATTTGTATGGCGGTCCCTATTCCACCGAACGGTATGGTAAGGGACTACTCCCAGCAAATCATTCTTATTATCTTGTAAAAAGTTCAATGGCCGATCCCGAACTTCAATTTGTTACCTTATTAAAAGGCTACCTAGAAAAACGAGGAATCAAAGTCAAATCTGCTAAATCTGTTCGTGCGGAAGATTTAAAGCAACCTAACTACCTAAATCTAAGATTAATTCATATACATTTAGGGACACCCCTCATAGAAATCATCAAAAAAACCAATCTTCATAGTGTTAATTTTTATGCCGAAGGTCTTTTAAATCTTATCGCTTATGAAAAAACAGGGAATGGTTCAACAGAGAGTGGGATTTCAGTCATGGATAATTTTTGGTCAAAAAAAATCAACTGTAAAGGGTTATTTATTAAAGATGGAAGTGGATTATCCAGAAATAATGCCATGAGCCCCTCCCATTATGTAGAGATGTTAAAGTATATTTATCAAAGTAAATACTACGCTACATTTTTAAGCACCCTTCCAATAGCGGGAGTTTCAGGAACTCTAGGTAGTGTTTGTGCTGGTCAGTCTGGCCAAGGCAGAGTGAAGGCAAAAAGTGGCACATTGACAAGAGTTAAAGCTTATTCAGGATTTGTAGAATCTAAATCAGGTAAAAATATTGCATTTTCTATTTCTATTCACAATTTTACCTGTGCAAGAAATGAAATTGTAACGCTTATGGAACCTGTATTAAATGCAATGGCGGATTATTAAAATCTAGAGTTTTTTTACTCAAATGTTGCATCAGGATAATTAATCAATACACCACGATTTGTACCCTGATAAACGAATAAACTACCAGCAGCCATTCCGTTAACAATTGTTTTTTTATTGAGCTCCTTCAAGTCTTCTATACCTCCAGCACCCCCTAATACGACAATAGGAATTCTTACCAATCTAGAAATTTCATCAGCCATTATTAAATCATACCCTGTCATCGTCCCATCTCTTTCAATAGATTGAATAATAATTTCGCCTGCACCAGCATCTTGCATCCTTTGAGCAAAAGTTTGAGGTGTAAATTCAGTGCTTTTATTTCCTGAATGAATCCATGTTTTCATTCCGCTCCAAAATTTTTTCTTGTAGTCAATACAAACTGAAATAGTTGATGATCCGAATTCATTGGCTGCTGATTCAATAAATCCAACATTTAAAGCGGCGGAATTGATGATTACTTTCTCTGCGCCAGCTTGAATTAGTTTTCGAATATCCTCTAGTGTCGTAATGCCACCCCCAACTGAAAAGGGCATATTGGCTTCCTCACCAACTTCCTTTACAAAATCGGGTGAAATTAATCTTTTCTGAGAAGTCGCCTCAATATCTAAAAATACCAATTCATCAGCTTTCAATTCATTAAAAATTCGGACAGCATTTATGGGGTCTCCGATGTAGTTATAACTTTTAAATTGAACTGATTTTACTAAACCTTGATTTTTGAGTAAAAGAACAGGAATAATTCGAGGTCGATACATTTATTTTATTGCAGCGTTAAAATTAAGCACTTATGAAATAAGAACAAACTTTATTTTGCCGAAATAATTTTAGCGCGTAATTTTACTACGTGAAAATTGTCGTGGTCAATTACGAAATGGGGAATATTCATTCTATTCTTCGAAAAATGAAAATATTGGGCGTTTCAGCAACTTTATCCAATAAATCAAGCGATTTACTCGAAGCAGATAAAATTATTCTGCCTGGTGTAGGTCATTTTGGTAAAGCGATGGAAAATTTAAAACATCTTGATCTTATTGATACACTAAACAGAGCGGTTTTAGAAAAAAAAACTCCCATTCTCGGAATCTGTCTCGGAATGCAACTCATGGCAAAATCAAGTCTTGAGGGCGAATCTGAGGGTTTAGGATGGTTCAATGCGGAAGTTATTCCATTTCAAGTTTCTGATCAACATAGATTTAAAGTCCCTCACACTGGGTGGAATACTATCGAAAAACAAAAGTCAAGTTACATTAATAATGAGCTAATTGAT
>JBIIHD010000012.1:0-11969 GCA_044236095.1 Crocinitomicaceae bacterium
TAGAGTTATAGTATAATAAATAAGGGCAGCAAGTAATCCACTCACTGGAATGGTTAAAATCCAAGCCCAAAGTAAATTGATTGTAACTCCCCACCGTACAGCACTCAATCGTTTAGTAGCACCTACTCCAATAATAGAACCTGTAATTGTATGGGTTGTAGATACAGGAATACCAAAATTACTTACCGTAAATAATGTTAATGCTCCAGCTGTTTCAGCGCATACACCTTCAAGCGGAGTTACCTTAGTGATTTTTGTCCCCATTGTTTTTACAATTTTCCAACCTCCCATTAATGTACCTAATCCGATCATTAAATAACATCCAAATGCAATCCAAAATGGCATTGTTTCCGACTGAACTTTGGTTACTATTTTGTGCCCTTTAATTAATTCTCCTTTTGAGGGATCTACCTGAGATTTAAAAACATTCGCATATTTATAGTCCTTATTTAGTTTTTTATCCTCAAAAATTACCACATTTATTTTTGCATCATACAGCGATTTTCCCTTTTTATAAACCTGAATTTTTTTCATACTTTTTTCAAGCACTTTAATATCTGGAGAGTGAGCTATATCACTATATTTTCTGTTCATTTTCTCATTAGGAGATTTATTATTATCATATACAACTTCAGAAGTAGTTGCATCCAAAATTTTCTTTCCTTCTTTAAAGAATACCTTACCATTCAACTCAGCAATTTCTGGTTTGAATTTTTCCTTCTTGCCCTCTTTATTCTCGAATTCAATTTGAACCAATTCAGTAATTTTGAATTCAGAGGAGATTGGTTCTGAAAGTTTTCCGTCTCTTTCGAGGTTTCCATACACCAACAATGCCGCACAAATAATACCCATTACTTTTTGAGAATCAGCACCGCCATGACCTAGAGAAAAAGCTGCTGAAGATAGTAATTGAAGTCTTTTATGCATGCCTGCTTCTTTCATGGCTGAAGGCCTTTTACCATGAGCAATTTCATACCAAATGTAAACTAAGACAAATATGGAGATCATTCCGATTACAATATACATCATTATCGGTTTAACATCCAAATAATCAATCATGTATAACATGGCTTCAATTGTAATGAAAGTCAAAATTCCAATAACGAGCATTTTTTTCCAAAAAGACCTACTAATAGTTACTAGAGCTATAATGAAGGCAATTAATCCTCCAATGAAAGGAGCTAAAAAAATGAAAGCTCCTACCTTTATTATTTCAGCTCCAGCAATTACATCGAATCCTGCGTGTGCAACGGCTGCTCCAGCAAAACCACCAATGAGGGTATGAGATGAAGAGGATGGAATTCCTAACCACCACGTAAGTAAATTCCAGAAAGTCGCTGCGATAAGTCCTGCAAGAATTACCCACAAGTCAATGGCATTGTTATCAACTGTTTTCGCCACGGTATTTCCGACACTCATGTCAAACACCCAAAATGCAAGAACGTTAAAAGCCGCAGCCCAAATTACTGCCTGAAGCGGAGTTAGAACTTTGGTTGATACGACTGTTGCAATTGAGTTGGCTGCATCATGAAAACCGTTCACCAAGTCAAACAGAAGTGCAATAACAATTACTACTATTAATAGAGTAAACATAACTATTTAGTATTAAATGACTAAGCGTATTTTACGACAATTGATTCAATTACATTTCCTGCATCCTCACATTTATCAGTAATAATCTCCAAAACTTGATAAATTTCTCGTCTTTTGATAAGTTCTTTGGCATCAACATCCGAATCAAATAGTTTTTCAATGCTGGAATCAAAAATTTCATCTGCTTGATTTTCAATACTATTTATTTTAATTACGCATTCAACAATTTTATGTGTGTTTTTTAGATTTCGAATTTCAACGACTGCACTTTTAACAGCTAAAACACCTTCTAAAATTGCTTGGGCAGATTTCTGAATACCCTCATCAGATAGAGGATCTATTCTATAAAAATTGATTTTCTTACCAGCAGCATAAATATAATCTGCGATATCATCCAATGCTGTTGCTAAGCTATGAATATCTTCTCGGTCAAAGGGTGTAATAAAATTCCTGCCCAACTCAATAAATATATGATGTGTTATTTCATCATTTTTATGCTCCAAGTCTTCCATTTCCTTAATAATGACTGCCCGCTTATTAAAATCAGGGTCTTGAACTACTTGAATAAACTTTCTTGCTAGTAACTCAAGGTTTTCTGCTGCGTTCTCAAATAATGAATAAAAAACTTTGTCTTTTGGAAGAAAATACTTTAAAAATCCTGCTGCCATAATTTTACTTTTTTTAGCAAATGTAAAGTCAAGAATTGAAGTGAACCAATAATTTTCATATTGTTAACGTAAAGATAACGTTGGACATTTTTTGTTGAGCGTGGGTTGTCTATTTCGGAAACTAGGAAATCATACCTACATGATTGTAAAACAATTTTCAAGATGTAAGAATTTTTTTTTGACTGGTTCCAAATTAGTTCATTGATCCAGCTAGTAAATTTAAATGAAATAATGCATTGGCGACATCATCTTCATGAATTAATTGATCGTAAATACAGTTACCAATTTTATTTAGTAAACAGCATTTTATTTGATCATTCGAGTTCTTTTTGTCATTTCGTATGATTTTTATAATTTCATTAACATCCTCGGCATCAATTGAAATAAAATGAAAAGACCTTCTAATACAATTTTCAATGTCAATGTACTCAACTTTAGGTAAGAGTCCCTTTTGAAATGAAATAAAGGCTTCCGCACAAATACCCAATGCTACACAATGGCCATGAGCTAAATTTGATTTGTGTAAAAAGTAACCTTCGATTCCATGGCCGATAGTATGCCCAAAATTCAAAATTTTTCTCGGTCCTCCTTCTAAAGGATCTTTTTCAATAATATCGACTTTAATTTTAATGCATCTATATAATATGTCGTGTGAAGTCAAATCAATATCATTATTTATTTTTTTGATATCATCCCATAATTTTTTATCACTTATCAAAGCGTGCTTGAGCATTTCAGCGTATCCAAAAATGACTTCCTCCGCAGGTAGCGTTTCAAGGAAAAGGGCATCAATATAAATGGCTTTTGGATGCCTAAAAATCCCCAACTGATTTTTATAGTTTCCCAGATCAATACCAGTTTTACCACCGATAGAAGCGTCTACCATTCCTAATAAGCTTGTTGGAATATGTATAAAATCCAAACCTCTTTTGAAAATTGAAGCAATAAATCCACCCATGTCTGTAACATATCCGCCTCCTAAATTTATTACAAGGTCATTTCTAGAGAAATTATATTCTGTAAATGCTTCCCAGACTTGGAAGCATACTTCCATTACTTTATTCTCCTCACCCGAAGGAAGTAGTATAATCTCAGAATTTTCAAATATTTGATGAAGATTGACTAATCTGTCTAGACAATTGTCGTGCGTGTTTTCATCAACGATAATAATTATGCGTGAATTGAAATAATTTGTTCGAATGAAATTGACCAAATTCAAGTTTTCTAAATTGCCAATTTCTATGTTGGAAAACGAGTTTTTTAATTTATTTCTTTCATTCATATAAAATCAATTAACTTTTAAGTTATAAATCTACTAAATTAAGTAAATAGGTTAATACATTTTCTTTAATTACACATTTCAACAAATGTGTTTTTTTTTAACACAATTTGGTAGTTTCAACTTAATTTGTGTATTTTAGTCGCCGAATTGCATGTGATTTCATGCAAATCTAATATTATTAATGCAAGAAATTTAAACCTATGCGATTGATTACCAGGTCTTTAGGTCTGTCGTTTTTGTTTTTTTACACAGCTATCTTCAGTCAGCAAGATAAACTGTTAACGCATTTCATGTACGACAAAATGAGTTTAAATCCAGGCTCTACTGGATTAGATGACGGTATTTGTGCAACTTCTCTTTACAGAAATCAGTGGGATAAGGTGAATGGTGCCCCAAATTCAGCAATACTTAATGTAGAGGCAAATCTTACAAGATTTTTTCCGGGAGGTTTGGGAATTTCCATTTATCATGATGCTATCGGTTTTGCTCGTCAAAATAATGCGCTTTTGAATTATTCTTTTCCAATTCAAATAGGCAACGCAGGAGTTTTGGGATTAGGAGTTGGTGTTGGAATAATGAATTACGGAATGGATCCAACGTGGGTTCCACCAAGTACATTTAATGATCCAACTCTTCCAACAGGTTTTGCAGCAACAAATTTAGATTTAAATTTTGGAGCCTACTTTAAAGGGAATGATTTTTATGCAGGTATTTCTTCTACACATTTATCGGAATCATTATTGGAGAATAGTGTTACTGGAAGTGGAGCGACTTTGACTCAAAGTTATCAAACTGCGAGACACTACTATGCCATGGGTGGTTACAAAATGAGAAATATTGCAGGTGGAGATATTGATGCTAATCTTTTGTTAAGGACGGACTTAGTTAAGTTTTCTGCAGATATCAATGCCAGATATATCTACCGCTTGGGTGGTAAGGACGGCCAAAGTTTTGTTTATGGAGGATTAACCTTTAGAACCTCTGATGCAATTGCTGTAATGCTAGGCTATATGCCAATCAAAGATTTGACGGTTGGTTATTCCTATGATGTAACTGTGAACAAACTTGCTAGTATTTCAAGGGGTTCTCATGAACTACTTTTAAAATATTGTATGTACATACCAGAACCTAAGATTCAGAAATCAAGACATCCTAGGTGGTTGTAAAAAAAGTTTTATTAAAATGTAACCATTTTTAGTGTTAATCCGTTATACCCGAACTTAAAAAGATCCTGTAGCTTGTTGGTTTGGTGAATGGTTGACAAAAAAAGTATAAAATGAGAAAAGTATTTTTATTAGTTTTATTAGTTGTAGTTGCGTATTCTTGTACGAATACCCGACCATATGAACTAATCGGTGCTCAAGGTAGAAAACCCTATTATCCAGAAGTGCCAACAGGGATGGTTTACATACCTGCTGGTGGATTCAACATGGGTATGCACGATGAGGCAATGTTTAAGTTTGATGATGCTCGCGAGAAAACAGTTACTGTTTCTGCATTTTATATGGATCAAACTGAAATTTCGAATAATGAATATCGTCAGTTTGTTCATTGGGTGAGAGATTCAATAGCTCTTGAACGTCTTGTGAATCGTGGAGCTATGGACAAAATGGAAGATTATATCAATTTTGATCAGGATATTTTATTTAGTGTAAAGGAAGGTGATGATGGAATTCAAATTAATAATTATTATTACGATTCAGTTTCTACTAATTATTCATTAGTGAAGGCAGATGGTTCAACAGACGATGAAAATCAGGTTTTGCCAGATCAAATGTTTAAGGATGGGCAGGAAATATATAATCGTTTATTTCAAGAAGGATACACTGAAGAGAATGCGGAAAAAGTTAAAAATGCCGGTTTGTCTTCAAGACAAATTAAAGATGAATGGTTGAGTTTAAATTGGAATTCAACTGCTAGCTTTAACATGTGGGAGGACGAAAAATTAATGCCGCTTTTATCTGATATGTATTACCCGAAAAAAGAGAGATTCTATAAACAAAGACAAATTGATTATAGAAACTTAATTTTTGAATATTATTGGATTGATTACAAGGAGGCTGCTAAAAAGGGTGAAATAGCTTATTACGATGCGCCAGGTTCTTACGAATTCTCTGATCAACCGCAAGATGCCTCAAAGCGCTTAAACGATAGGGATGGCGCTTTACTATATCAAAGAGTAGGTGATGAAAATAATCGTTCTATTTATGACCCTGCAACTTCGAGACAACCAATTTCGAAAGTAAACGCTGACGGTAGTTTTAATCAATTAAATGATACAGTTACAGCTCTAAACCTCGACTCTAAAACAAATGAACCAACCCTAATTGGCGATGCTGATAATAAAGCTCAACGAGATGGATTTATTTCAGGAAAAGATTTAGACATGGGATGGATGAACCGAAAAATGGAGTGGAACGCTTACAGAGGACATGCAGATCGTAGTAGGTTTATAATTCATGAGAAAATTCCGGTATATCCAGATACATTATGTTGGGTAAGTGATTATACTTACACGAATGCTCACAATATAATGACACGCTATTTTGATCATCCAGCATACGATAATTATCCTGTTGTTGGTGTAACTTGGAAACAAGCAAAAGCATTTTCAGTATGGAGAACTCAATTGTTAAATAATTTCCTTGTTTCAAACGGTGATATATATGTGAATGATTTTCGATTGCCAAGTGAGGCTGAATGGGAAAGAGCAGCTCGTGGAGATCTTAATTTGAATATGTATCCTTGGGGAGGTCCATACATAAGAAATGCAGCAGGATGTTTCTTAGGGAATTTCAAACCAATGAGAGGACGCTATTTTGAAGATGGCGGTGTATATACAGTTAAAGTATATTCATACAATCCGAATAACTTTGGATTATACTGTATGGCAGGAAATGTTTCTGAGTGGTGTGAATCAGCATACGAGAAGACAAGTTATTTATTTATGCACGATATGAACCCAGAGTTCTCTTATGATGCTAAAAAATGGGAACCGCCTGTAATGAAGCGTAAAGTGATACGTGGTGGGTCTTGGAAGGATGTTGGTCATTACTTGAATGTTGGTGCTAGATCTTTCGAATATCAAGATTCTGCCAAATCCTATGTAGGATTCAGAAATGTTATGTCTCATCTAGGTAGAGGTGGTAAGGATATAACAAAAGAAGGAGGAGAAGAAATTCAAAGTGATATCAATCTCCGTTAATTAAATTGTAACCAAATAAAAATCAAATAGTTAATTGTTAAACCTAAATTAAATTTAAAAGTATGAGCGCAAGTAAAGGAGGTTTTTTCGCAAGTAAAGCGTGGAAAAACATTATGAAGTATGTTTATGGTCTTGGTGCAGCGGTGGTAATCGTTGGGGCTTTATTTAAAATCATGCACTGGCCTGGATCAGGTATTTTGTTAACTGTCGGTCTTTTAACCGAAGCAGGTATTTTCGTAATGTCAGTATTAGAACCGATTCATGAGGATCCACATTGGGAGTTAGTTTATCCTGAGTTGGCAATGGGTGAAGCTTCAACTGATTCTAAACCTAAAAAGATTTCAGGCAATGGAATTACAGACGAGCTTGATAAGATGTTGGAAGAAGCGAAAATTGACTCTGCTTTGTTGGAGCGCTTAGGTGATGGAATGAGAACTTTGGGTGACAACGCAGCACAACTGAAGGGTGTTACTTCTGCAGCGGCAGCAACTGATGGTTATGTAACGTCTTTGCAGGCTGCTTCTGAGAAAGTTTCATCGCTATCAGAAGCTTATGAGAGAGCATCTGTGTCAATTGCTGGTCTTACCTCAAATACCGCTGAAGGAGAATCTTTTGGTGAACAAATGCAAAAAGTTTCTAAAAACTTAGCTGCTTTAAACAATGTTTATGAGTTGCAATTGAAGGGGTCTACATCTCATTTGGAGGCAACTGAGAAGTTCCAATCTCAGGTGGTTGAAATGATGTCTAATCTTTCTGCATCTGCCGAAGATACTCGTTTGTATAAAGAAAACATGGCCATGTTGTCCAAGAACTTAACTGATCTTAACAATGTTTATGGAAACATGTTAAAAGCGATGAAAGCTTAACAAATTTAAATTGAACTAGTTTATAACCTAATTAAATTTAAAAAAAATGGCAGGTGGTAAGGAAACCCCAAGACAGAAAATGATTGGGATGATGTACTTGGTACTAACGGCACTTTTAGCGTTGAACGTATCTAAATCTATCCTTGATGCTTTTGTGGCTATTGAAGAGAATACTCAAAAATCGGCAATAGTACAATTAGATAGAGGAAATGCTTTTGTTACTGACCTTAAACAAGGGATAGAGCAAAACAAAAAAGAAGCTCCATTGAAGGCAGCAAAATGTAAATATTATCTTGGTGTTGTTGATAAAATTGACAAGAAAACAGGTGAATTAATCGAATTCATCGACAAGATCAAAATGAGCATTATGGAGAAAAGTGGTGAGATTGTTTCAGCTGAAAAAAATCTAGATAAAGAGACAATTGTATGGAAAAAGTATGACAAAAAAGATGCTCTCCGTCCGGCTCGTCTCAATTTGATGGCTGTACAAGCTAAAGATCAATATGACGTTCCCATGCATGAAATCATTGGTGAAGAAATCAACAAGCCTGATCCAGGAAAGGATGGGATGAAGCTTTGGAAAATGTATAACGATTATCGTGCATTCATCGTAGAAACTGTCGGAACTCTTCATGATAAAATAGACTCAAATTCAGCTCAAGGAGTTGGAAATCCAGCACATACTGTTAAAACTACTCCAATTAATAAGTTTAAAGACAATGCTGACTTAGACAAGCAAGTAACAGCAATGTTGAATAAAACGAATGTTTTCAATAAGAACAACGGAAATACCAAAGCTCATGAAGATTTTGGTTTGTTGAAACAATTGTATATGGAGTTAACGAAGCAAGAAATTTTTGAAGAAGTGAATGATGTGAAAAATGTTCATTGGATTGGAAAAACTTTTGACCATTCGCCATTAGTTGCTGCTTTGGCATCTTTAACTGCTATGCAACTGGAGATTTTGAACGCTCGTGCAACTGCTGCAGGTGCTTTAGCTTCTAAAGTCGTAGTTGCAGAGTTGTCTTTCAACAAGTTGATTGCTTTGGCTACCGTTACGCCAAGTGTTGCAAATCCTGGTGACCCTATTGAGATTAGTGTTGTTATGGGTGCATACGATACAGATAATCAGCCCACTATGAGTGATGGTTCTTTCACTGTTGAAAATGGTATGGCAAAAAAGAAAACATCTGCTCCATCTGGAGATCAAACTTTTTCAGGAACAATTTCTATTAAATCTAGAACTGGTGCTGTCAAAGAGTTACCTTGGGAAACAAAAATTGGTATTTTGACGAATGAAAAAGAAGCAGCAATTGTGTGTCAGGATTTGATGGTAGTTTATGCTGGTATTCCAATGAGTTTTAAAGCATCAGCAACAGGTATGTACAAAGATGTAACAGCTAGCCCGTCTACCGTAACAGCTTCAGCTTCCCAAGTTGGATCCTATATCACGGTAACGGCATCTGGTACGGACTCTAAAGGTACTCGTGTAAACTTTGCTGGAGCCAAATATCTTGTTAAACCTACACCGAAACCTGAATTATTTTGGAATGGTACAGCAGATGGTGGTCGAGGAAATAAAAATGGTGGTGTCTTGACGTGTGCCTTTGGAAATAATGTTCCATTTTCACCAGACAAAGGTAAATTTACGGTTATTAGTTATACAATTTCTATTTCTGGAGTTAAGCAAACTTTAGATGGTGGAGGGTCAACAATTTCTGGTGCTCATTTAAGTATTTTGAAATCAGCTCCTCCGGGAAAATGTTCAATTTCAGTAAAATATTCAGGTACGGCACAAGGTCGTTGTACGGCAATGTATGATATTTAATTTTAGAATCATGAAAAAGCTCATCTTCACATTCAGTTTTTGTTCAATTGTTTTTAATTCTTTCGAACAAGGAGGTGTTGGTCCTTCCAATATTATCATACCAAAGGATAAACCTTCTGCTGGAGTGATAGATGGTATTTATGAGAAAAAAGATTTATTGGCTAAAAAACGTACAATACCCTTTGAACATGTGCGTGAAAATGATGTCACATGGGAACGTAGAACATGGAGTTACATCGATTTGCGAGAACGTGTCAATTATCCTTTTTATTATCCAAATGAGGTTTTAGACGCAAAGAATGGTGAAATAATAACAGGTGCTCAAGGTCGTTACAGTTTATTTTATATTCTTAAAACCGCGCTTGAGAAGGGGCAATTGCAAGGTTATTTCGATAGGATAGAAATTGATTTATTAAGAACTCCGCCTGTATGGAATCCAATACTGGGAGGAGATGCCTTTACTCTTCCTGCTCAAAGTAATTCTGATGTCGCTAGAATGATTGCAAATCCTGTTCAAGGTCAGCAGGTTGATAAAGAATACTTTGATCCATCTACAGGAACTAGTAAGCCTGTTTTTCATCTCAAAGGTGTAAAAAATACAACGGATATAAAAGTTTATAATGCAAAGAACAGTAAAGATGCAGAAGTATTGGATCAAAAAACGGAAACAATCGATCCTTCTAAAGCAGAGAAAGATGCAGCAGGATTACCCGCGACTGTTACTTATCGAATAGATGAAATGATTTATTTTCAACCTAAAGATATTAAAAAATATCTTTTGAAGGAAGATTGGGTTTTTGATAAAGAACGATCAATATTGGATGTTCGAATAATAGGATTAGCCCCAGTATACCAAGCTGATACTTCAAAAACGGAGAAGATATTATTCTGGGTTTATTTTCCGCACGCAAGAGATGTATTGAAAAATTACTATGCATACCAACCTGAAACATCTATTGGTTCTGATTTTGATGAGATGTTTTTGATGCGTAAGTTTAACTCTGTTGTTTATAAGGCTTCATCGCTTCAAGATAGAAAAATTGAAGAGACACGATTTGGAGTCGAGTCGTTGTACGAATCTGAAAAGGTTAAGAATGACATTCGAGTCTTAGAGCATGATGTCTGGAATTTCTGATTTCGGCTTAAAAGTTTATTATAAAACCAGCTTCGGCTGGTTTTTTTATTGGTCAAAATTAGAGTCACTTAACCATGGACCTTTTTCTGCCGCTGAAACAGCTAGATAATCGCATCGCTCATTTTCTGGATGACCTGCATGACCTTTAATCCAATGAAAATGGATGGAAAATTGATGATGTAAAAGCAAGTATCTTTCCCAAAGATCTTGATTTTTCTTTCCTTTGAAATTTTTAGTTTTCCATCCAAAAACCCATCCTTTAGTGATAGAATCAATTACGTATTTGGAGTCAGAATATACATGTATTGGATATTGATTTGTTTTTATGCTCTCAAGTCCAACAATGAGGGCCATTAATTCCATTCGATTATTAGTAGTTAATTTAAATCCGCAACTCAGTTCTTTTTTACGGTTGTTAAATTCAAGAATAATTCCATAACCTCCTGGCCCTGGATTTCCCTTACAAGCACCGTCTGTATATAAATTAATTTGCATTATTTTTTAATTCTTTTCGGATTAGCATGTATAAATGCTGACCAGCCTTTGCCCTTTTCTTTGTTGTTTTCACCTATACCCTTTGAAAAATGATGACAAACTGCCACAGCTAAACCATCTGTAGCATCTAAATATTTAGGCATTTCTTCAAAGTTTAACAGCTTTTGTAGCATAGCAGCAACTTGCTCTTTGGAAGCACTTCCCGAACCTGTAATGGACTGTTTAATGCGTCGAGGACTATATTCTTCATAAGGAATATTATGGTTTAAACAGCTTGCAATTACCACTCCTTGGGCTCTTCCCAATTTCAACATCGATTGTACATTTTTACCAAAAAAAGGAGCTTCAATGGCCATTTCATAAGGTTTATATTCCTTTATTAATGCATTAATCCGATCCAAAATACGTTTTAATTTATCAGGATGATTATCGAGTTTAGTGAGTTGAATAACACCAAAAGTTAACATGGACATTTTATTGTTTTGAATATGAATAATTCCATAGCCGAGAACACTCGTTCCAGGGTCAATTCCTAAAATGATTTTGTCTGAACTCATCTTCTATCAAAGATAAGTCTTATGATTCTTTAATGTTAAATGATCAAAAAGAATTACGAACAGTAAAATGGGAAAATTGAAGAAAAATCTATTTGATAATATGTTTTAACTGTTGTACACCTTTTTCAATACCAGAAACTTGAATGAAATAGGTTCCTTTCTCAAGATTTTCAGTATTCGTAAAATGAATTAGGTTGATTCCCTCCTGAACACTTATTGATCTTTCCTCAATTACACTGGAAAAAACGGCGTAATTGACCACCCTAAATCGGTCGATATTGACCAGTCATTTTCATTTGCCTAAAAGAACGATTTATGAGTGTTATCTCAATAATCAAAA
>JBIIHD010000013.1:0-11879 GCA_044236095.1 Crocinitomicaceae bacterium
CCTGCATTTATGCATACGCTTGACGAACCGCTTGATATACCCTTGTTTTTATGTTTTTCTGAAGCTGTGATGAGAAGGACGAAGACCGCTTACCTTTTCTTTATTGAAATTTAACTATCTCCTAAATCTGAACTCATTAAAAAATAAAATAACCACGGGCTAATTACTCGACCTGAATTTATCTGAAACATTTTAAAATATAAAAAATCATCTGTAATCAAAAGGGCTTTCTCATTATCCAATAACAAACAACTATTATCCAATCCATAGTTTTGAATTATAGACATTTTCTTATTTTCTTCCGCCATTGCCACTGCATCAAGTTTAGAAAATGGCATTTTAGATTGACAATTTTCATTTATCCAAATCAATAATTCATCAAAGTATTTTTTGTCCAAGAGGTAGCCATTCCCTGAAATTGGTGGAAATTCTGTAGAATAAGTTTTGATCAAAGAAATCAAACTCGATGTGACAGTGAACTTAATATCAAGTGTTAGCCCAGTTGATTTACATATTTCATAGAATTTTAATAGTGAAGTGAAATCGAGTATAAACTCATCATAATTTTTTAGGGTTAAAATTCCCAATTCAAATGGATTTACTTGCGTTAGTCCTTGTCTTTCTATTGTCAAATTGTAGTATGCGTTTAGATAATTATCATTGTATTCATAAGAGACTAAGTGAGTAAATGTTAACTCATGTTTATAATATGCGTTAAAGTTCTGTTCTAATTCTTCTAGCGTTCGCTTCCCTCCAATTTTTTCAAAAAACTCAATGATTGACTTTCCATTCTTACCATCTATATATTCACTCATATCAAAGGACTGCATCGGAATCTTTGACAAAGGATTGGTATGGACCTCTTCCATTATTTCATCATACAAAGAGAGGTATTTATTCATGATACGAAGAATTGTGATTTTATTTCCTTCTCCACCAAATTTACCTGGTAAAATTACCTCATCGCCAATCGTCTTACCTATCAAATGTTCTAAATACTCATTTTCTGCTGTCAACTCATTGCATACGATAGCTTCATTCATTTTGAATTTCAAGAATACTCCTTCTCTTACTTCTGGGTAGCTTTCAAGGTATTTTTGGTATTTTAAAGAAGTCAAGTTGAAATACTCTGTTCTCGCATGTGCATTTGACTTTTCAAGAGCTTTGGAAAAAAGAAAGTCTAACGCCTCGTCATGAAAATTGGATCTTTCAAGTACTGTAATTATTGTTGAATAACTATTATAATTATTGATTGTTGTTTTTTCCAAATTTGAAAGGAGTACTTGAATTTTCTCGTCCTTGTCTATAATTTCACTTTCATGAATAGCAATAGCGTAATTGATCAAATTGAATTCATTGAAAATTTCTTTTTCAAACATGTATTCACAACAAGTTATTACTTCATTCCAATCGAATAGCTGTCTCCTCAATTCAATTTCTAGTCTAACTAATTGTTCCTGAAATGAAAAATTATTTCTCCAATTTGATAATTGCTCTAGCAAATCTTTATGTCGATTTTTTGAACGGTATAAAGAAAGTATGTAACTGTGTAAATCCGGAGTTTCGACGTCATTTCGGACATATTTTTCATATACTTCACAGCATTTTTGGTGATGTTCGAGTAAATAGAAACAAGTTGCAAAAAATACAAGTAGAGCCTCGTCAGTTTCAGAAAGGCTGTTATATAATAGAATTAGTTCTTCATTAACCCCTTCTTTTCTTTGACCTTTTAGAATTTCGATATAAAGGATTAAAAAATCTTTAATTTCCTGATAATCGAACAATTTGTTTTCAATAAATTCTGAGGAATCTATTTCGTATAACAATCCAAAATCGCAGAGAGTTTGAGGAATAAAAAAGTAATTATTGATATTTTGCTGATTAATTCTTTCGACTTTAGGTAAATATTCCCTCACATATTTTAAATAAGCTGCTCCGTTATTTTTCTTGATTTGACAAAACATTATTAATTCAATCGAAACAGGATCTTTTTCTTCTGATTGCTCTAGAACTTCAATTGCCTTATCATATTCATTTATCTGCTGTAATGAGTTTGCAGTTAGAAGTAGCCAAATAAGTTGTTTACTGGGCATCTTTTCATAAAAGCTCAACATTTCATGAACAGATTTGGCATCCGAATTTAACTGGTAATGGAAATAAGAAGCAAAAAATTGAATAGATGGATAATTTGATTGGATTTCTGTATCAGAAATATCATTGATGAAAGAAGCTAGAATACTGTGTATTTTTGTTAACTCCTCTGAATTTTTAATCTCTTTTTGGTGAAACGTGATCCAAAGACTTTGTGAGTAATTGGCTAATAAACTTTCAATTAAAAAAAGTCGGTCTTTGTAATTTTGAAATGATAAAGGTGTTTTATCATAATCATCAAGTCGCATTAGGATTTGAAACTTTGGGAGTGCTGTTTCAAGATCCTCATACGTTTTTTGTCTTTTTGATTGATAATATATGATTCTTCTAAAAGTCAAATTCTTGCGAACCAAATCCGGGATTTGACTTATAGCATTTTCTAAGCTCGTAGCTGAGCTCATAAGCGCTTTAACCGCCCAAGCAATCGGATTATATTCTTCAACCGATAATATCTCATCAACTAGCCCTTTCGCTTTAACAGACTCATTTATCTTTAGGAATTCTAGGCATGCGATTTCTTTTAACTTGAAGTCTGATTTATTTAAGTTGTATGCATTGATCAATGAAACACTCAATTCATCAGCTTTTACATCTAAAAATCCATCACATGTAGCTTTTAAAAATCCAATTTTACTTTTTACAATGTTCTCTATACTTTCCTTTTGAGATATATCGATTTCAAGTTGGTCTAGTAATTGTCTCGCTGTTTTTGGCTTAAAGGAATGTAATAGTTTTTCAAAATTGGTGACCTGTTCTTTGTAGACTTGATTATAAGCAATGCTTAAATCGTTTATGATGTCCCCCAAGTGAACAGAACCGCCACCGGAATTTATGTCACCGTGATTTATATTTTTATTCTCTTCCATTATTGTCTCCAATATGAACGGAACCTCCTCCAGTATTTATATCTCCAGTATTGATGTTTTTACTATTCACTATTGAAATGTTATTTTCAACTGATTTTTCATAAACTTCATGAAGAAACTTTTCATTTTCAGGATGATCTTCCAAATCAATATTGATAAGTGATTCAATAGATTTTCTTCGTGCTTCACTTTCCGGATTTTGAATCAAATTGTCGACCATAGATTTCGGTTTATCTCCATCATAAAAAACTGATTTAATCCAGTTTAATGCGCCTTCGGTTAGTTTTTCGCCTGTTGTTTCGAATGCTTTTTCTAAACCTTTCTTTGCAAGGTGCGTCACTAATGCAGTAATTGCTGCTGTTGTTATAATTGGCATTTTTTGAATTTTACTTATTATGTATTAAAAGTTTTAAATTTAGAAACCTAAAACGCTATAAATTTCTCACCCAAATAATGCTTCAGATTCCATTTCTTGGTGGTGTCAAGGGCACGTTCAAGGACAATCAATTTTTGGGAAGTATTGGTCTTGAAATACTCGATTGTTTCGTCTGCAATTGAGACATCTAAGCAGAGTAAGGATTCTTTTTCGCCATCTGATGCCAATACAATTTCGTTTTTCTTGAATTGTGACTGTTTGGTGACTGTGTAATTCAATTTGAAACCATTCTTCAGGAGAATTTCAGTAATCAATTCTTCACGATTGAAAGCAGTAACTAACTGCGCTTCTTTGTCTTCGATGTATTTCTTCAATAACTCAATATTTTCTTCTTCTGTCTTTTCAGGATCGGGTGCGAATTCTGTTCTTGGGAAATTAGATTTTTGTAACTTGAAAACTTTGAAGCCTAAGCCTTTCAATTGTTCTGATTCTTCTTGTTTTTCAGCAAATAAATCAGGCTGGGCTTTTTTCTTTTCTTCAATGATATTGTTAATCACGCGCTTATTTCGCTCAATGGTGATGTCACTTATTTTTTTGAAGCCTGCTTTAAAGGCTTCGCTTTTTTCGTCGATTGTTTCAGGTAATTGAACTAGAATATATTTTCGATTGCCTCCATCAAGGTTAAGCTCGGATACAGCATGGCCAGTTGAACCAGATCCTGCAAAAAAATCCAACACAGTACCATCGTTAGACGTTGCAATCTCCAAAATTCTTTGAATCAATTCTTTAGGTTTTGGAGTGTCAAAAACTGCTCTATCGTCAAACAAATCCTTAATCACGGAGGTTGCTTGACGAGTTGTTCCAAACTTCTTTCCATCCCAAAGATTTTCAGGTGTTCTACCTTGTTGATCCTCCAGATATATCTTTCTGACTATACCTGTATTATCAGGTTTGAAAATTATTTCTCCAGTTTTAATTTTTTCAAAGATTGTGGTTTCTGACCATCTCCAACCATTTTCGGGAGCTTTAATTATTTTGCCATTTGGAGCAATGATGTCAAAACAAAGTGTTTTTCGATAGTTTGGACTCCTTACATCACCGCTTCTCCAAAGTCCTTTCGGATCGTTATCTGGATTTGAATAATTCGAATTGTCTTCTTCTGTTCGTTCGAAATAGAATTCTTCAAGATTATCTATAGATTTAGCATAAACAATATTGTAATTAAACTGGCGAGAAAAATGCTTTTCATCATTTTTACTTTGCTGCGTGTGTTTCCAAACGATATTTGCAACAAAATTGTCCTCTCCAAAAACTTCGTCACACAATTTTCTTAAGTTGTGAATCTCATTATCGTCAATTGAAATGAAAATCACACCATCTTCTCTGAGTAATTGCCTAGCAATCAACAAACGACTATACATCATATTTAGCCAATTGCTGTGGTAACGACCATCGGATTCCATGTTGGTGTCGATTTTTACACCGTTCTCAACCATTTCTGCATCTTCCCAATATTCTTTTTTGTCCTGGTCAAAGTTGTCGGAATACACGAAATCTTTTCCTGTGTTGTATGGTGGGTCAATGTAGATGCATTTGATTTGTTCGCGGTAGCTTTTGCTCAGTAATTTCAGTACTTGTAAGTTTTCTCCTTCGATGATGAGATTTTCGCTGTTTTCCGGGGTAAGGCTTCTTTCTTCGTCAAAAACCAATGTTGCATCGGTTGGCGTAAACGCTTCGCGCTTGGCTTTACTTTTACCAAACCAACGGAATTCGTAACGCTCGGTTTCGTTCAAACTATCTGGATCAACGATTTGCTTGAGTTCGTTGATGTTCAATTTCCCATCGTTGGTAAACAAGTCGGGCATCAACTGTTTTAGTTGCTCCAATCGTTCCTGGTTCCAATCGGGAGATTGAACGTTTTTCAGTGAGTTATCTAGGTTATTTTCCATTTCTAAGTTTCTTGTATTTTGGTTATCTACCAGTGATTTAAATTGAGTGAATACCTTTAAATTTTATCAGGCGATACTTCCATCTGTTTCGCAATGAATTTTGTTGCTTCGTCTTTAAAATAGCTAAACTCCTTAACTGGTGCTTTGTATTCTACATCAATTCCAAGTGCAGCAAAATGCTTCATCGCACATTTGATTTTGTACACTTCACTTTCTTTCAAGGCTTTCTTATCATTAATGTCGTTTGTTCCCTTTGTTTCAACAACAAAATAGAATTCATTCTCATTTCCATTTTTCAATTGTTTACGGCGCATTACAATACCAAAATCAGGTTCGTATTCACCAATTGGAGTGGGTATTTTGTAATAGGAAGGCAGTTTCAAAAAACAAACAATTTCATCATCGGAGTCCGCATTCGTTGCAAATAATTTCTCTACATCACTATCTACTAACATTTTATCAAATACTCCTCTTTTGGGAGTATTGACAAATCCTTTTTCATCCACATTACGGACATAATCATCAAAACTAAAAGGTAATTCTTCAGAAGAAACATCGTATTGAAGACCACGAATCATTTCTTCTAACTCAATGTTTTTAATATGGGCAGATGCTTGGTGAATGAACTGCGGTGGATTCTTAATTACGTTATTGTAATTAGATATACCTTCCACAATTTTGAAGACTGTTACGTATGAAAGCCCCGTGTTTTCACTTATTTCTTCAATAATATCTAAGGCTGAAAACCGTGCTTTTAATTTGTATGTTTCAGAACCGCCAAATTCATCTGTTATTTCAGTTTCAGAAATTGAGCTAATTGAACGACTCATAACTTCTGCTTGGTAGTCAGATAATGAAATTCCATTTAAAGCGTCAATACTTCTTGAAATCAAAGCATCTTCATCAAAAGCGACCGTGAAATTTGTTTTTTTAGCTAATGTTTTCCAAAATCGATTGAAGGCTTGGTTGACCGTTTCATTTGTGCTACGCTTAAAATGAACTTGGTTTTGTGGTTTTCCTTTGTGTGTATGAGACATTCCGGCACCTGCTGATGTGGACCCGTAAACTTCTTTAATTTCTTCTTGGTATTGTGTTACAAAAGTCTCATAGGTTTCATTCGGAATTACAGTTAATTGATTAATTCTATCCGAATCTGCAACTTCAGGATTGTCATAAACACGTTGACCATCTTTGTTAACGCAAATTCTTAATCCACGCCCAATTTCTTGACGTTTTTTGATTTCAGAATAGGAATTACTTAAAGTAGCAATATTGAAAATGTTTGGGTTATCCCAACCAACGCCAAGTGCTGAATGAGAGAAAATAAATTCAATTTTATTAGCTACTGAATCTCCGTATGATAATAATTCTTCTTTGTCTTTTAAAATGGCATCAAAAACGTCTGAATTCTTACGCATTGCAGTTTCGTTATCTGTAAATTCTCCTTTCCCAGATTTCGCGAAATAGTAACCTTGTATTGACTCTATGTGTTCTAACGATGGTTCTTCATTGTTATGGAATTCAGGATAAACGCTTTTATATTTCTCAATGAACAAGTTTTTAATAACAGGATCTTCTCCCATAAAATTTGCGACTTTGTCAATGAAGATAAGCGACAAACATTTAATTCCGAACTCTTGTAATCGTTGCTTTTTGGTAAAATGGCGAAGAATCAACCATTCTAATTGTAATGCCCAAACGCTTTCAATATTGGCAGCCGTTTGTTTTTCAAAAATTTCTGTACCATTTGTAAATGATATTGACCATTTCCCCGTTCGCAGACTTTTGTTGATTCGCTCAATACTGTAGTTGTTATAGCTTGGATTGTTAGTTTTAGCCCCAATATTATCTCCTACGCTTAACCAATTTGTTTCTTTATATTCTATTTTACCTGATGCAGTTTGATGCCAGGCTTTGATTTTTGCTTTTGGGTCACCTTTACCAATTTGTGTTTCTGTATATTCCAGTTTTAAGATTGCTTCATCATTCTTTTCAGTAACTGTGAGTACCTCAATTTTTTTTACCAAACCTTCTCGGTAACTATCAAAAGGTGTTAAACGATAAATTCTGTTCTTTACTTCTTTGTGTGTAGCAGAATAACGAATTTTAAAAAGAGGGTTTAGCTTAGCAATTTGTTTAATGGAATTTTCTGTATCCATTCCCTCTTGAGGTTCATCCATTAAAATAATAGGATTCGTTCTGCCGATAGCATCAATAAATGGGATATTTGCGAAAAGATCCTCTCTTTTGGATTGGTTCAAAATCTTGTCCTCTGAGTTAAAAGAGGCTAAAGTCATGACCATAATTTGCGGGTGCTGCTCTTCAATGAACGAGGTTACATTGTTCAATTTCTTACTGTTGTACTCAAAATATTTAGGTTTGAAACTATAAATTTCTTCTAATTGTTTTTCAAACATCTTTAAGGTATTCAAGACTCCTTGCCTTATGGCTACCGAAGGCACTAGAATTATGAATTTCGTGAAAGCATATTCCTTGTATAACTCACATATTGTTTTAATGTAAACCAAGGTTTTACCAGTACCTGTTTCCATTTCAATGGTAAGTTCACGCTCATCCGATAATTTTGCAGAAGTTTCGTCAATTCCATTTTCTGCAATCACCTGCAAAATATTTTCAGATAATTGATTGTCAGTTAGAGAGAGTATATTAGAACGGATTCCATCAACACAGGCATTATCGAAATTATTTTTTTCGTTACCATCAAATACTTTGATTACAGCATCAATTGCAGATTGTTGGTATTGAAGATTTTCTAATTTGATTTGCATACTTTCATTTTATAGTTGATTGTTCTCTATTTTCTACCTTGCGATTCTTTTTACTTTTTAAGTATTTTCCAGTAACCACCTTTATCACCTCCAATTCTTTCGAGAATGTTTTTGTTTTTTAGGTTATCAATGTGTTTTTGCACAGCAGATTCATTGATGTCAAATTTATCTGCTAAATCTTTTCGTGTATCACTTGGATTTTTCCTAATAAAATCTACTATTTCCGCTTGTCTTTTGGTTAAGTTCTGACCACCTTTCTGACCACCTTTCTGACCACCTTTCTGACCACCTTTCTGACCACCTTTTTTTACACTTTTAAATGACTCGTGAATGAACAATGTCGTTTCAAAAAAACTACGGTCCTCATCCGTTTCAAAGTAAGCAGCAGGCGAACCATTTGCAATTATTGCCTTGCGAATGGTAGGAATCCCTGTGGCGCGACCTTCCGTTAAATCAAGTTCTTTGAGGAAATCGCCTAAACGTCTGTTGCGGTAACGTCTTGGTTTGATAATGTCTTTATTGAATGCATCCAATTTTATCGAGCGATCGGGTCCGCCATAATTTAAAATGGTAATGCTATCCGGGTAAACTCTAATTTCAACTGGTTCTCGTAATTGGTAATCACGGTGATACAAGGCATTTGCTACAGCTTCTTCCAAAGCCGTGTATGGATAATTCCAAACCCTAATTGATTCAGGTTGATTTGCTACTTTTCTAATTTTCTCCTCTAAAACATGTGTCTTCAAGTAACTCAATGTTTCTTTTATCATGTATGGAACGGGGCCTGAAATCGCAGGAATTTCTTTGAACTCCGGATCTTCTGCACCATTTGGAAAGAAAACAATTTCAACACGGGAATACGGAAAGAAGCGTTCGGGTTTTTCCGAAAACATCATCAATGCGACGTTACGCGGAAAGAGTTGTTCAGGAGGACCCGAAAGTAATTCCATTTGCTCCAAAATATCTGCCTTAGACCTTGTTTCAGCCCAATCTTGCAACTTACTTTTAGTAAGGCGCAAATGATCTTTTAGCAAAGTAAAAGAAATATCATCCAGTGAAGCATCTGTATTGACACGATCATCAAAAGGAACGTGATTTGCCAAACTGATTAATTCTTCTCGCTCTTGTTTACCTGCTTTTACAGAACTAGCGTATTTTCTTATGTAGTAATGAAACTCTTTTTTAGTTGCTGTAATATCTTCAGGTACTTCGTACGGACGATTGGAACCACCAGGAATCCAGAGCACCATGATCTTTTCACCATCTACCTCCTCAATTTCCAATTTCGCGTGATACACCGGGCGGATGAGGTTGTTAAAACCAATCATCTGTTGTTGAATGGTGTCCAGTTGGTTTTCGGGAATGCCTATCACAGGTCTTTCAGGAATACCTTCTTTCGCTTTAACGCCAATAATAACGTACCCACCACCGATGTTGCTAAAGTCATTTGCAAAAGCACAAATGGAACGATAAATTGCAGCAGGATTCCAACCTTCTTTGTATTCGATGCGTTCGCTTTCTACCGTTCTCCCTGATAACAGGTTTTCTATGTTTATTGGTAATGGCATCTCTTAGCGTTTATTGGATTTTTCTAATAAATCTGTAATGTCCACTTCGAGAATATCGGCAATTCGATACAAAACTTCCAAACTGGGTTGTCTTCTATTGTTGCAATAATCATTGACAATATTGAAGCTTTTGCCCAACTTCTCAGCCAACCAGGTTTGCTTGATTCCCTTTACCTGAAGGACTTCCTTGATTTTGTTCATGAATAGTTTTTATAATTGGGCTTGAAGATAAAAAGAAAAGTTGATTTTATACACGATATTACTTTGTATTAATATCAAATTCAATCCCCTTCATAAACCGCTGAATAGGCTTCAAATCATTTACCTGAATTTTTAGTTCATAAACGTCTGTTTTAGGGTTGTATTTTATGTATGGAATGGTCAATGGATATTCGTCTTTGAGGAGTAAATATTCCTTGAGGGAAAGTTCTAATTCAATATCGTGTTGCTCGCCTTGAAAACTAAATCCAAACGCATCGGGAATTTGTTGTTCGTATTTTGCTTCAAACATAAATCTTCGGTTGTTTAATTCAACTGCGGTGATTCTATCCAGGTGATACGTTTTATTTTTAGCAGAGGTAATTTCAAAGGCCATAACGGTATGGTAATTATCCGTAAAACCAAATGGCTCAACCAAACGATCTGAAATGGTTTCGGAATTAATGGAATGATAACGTTTTAGAATTACTTGTTCTTTGTCTGCAATAGCTTGTGCTATGCGTTCCACGATGCGTCCATTCTTTGCATGTACTAAATGACCTGCAACGATGTTTACATCAGATGCTAAATATATTTTACTTAAAACAGCATCTTTGAGTTTGTTCTTTTTACCAGTGGTAAGTACGATTTGTTTCAGGTATTCGGCTTCTTCGGTAGAGAAACGTATGCCCTGGACAGTATCGTTGTGAATGAAAAATCGTGTATATTTATCTCTTTGCAAATCAAAGCCACATTCTCGCATGAGGTCAAGATAGCGATAGACTGTTCGCTCAGTGGTTTCAAGCATTTCTGCCAATTGATTCACCGTTTTAGGCGGACGTTGTTCTAAGTATGAAATGAATTGTAATACTCTAAGAATTTTCCGTTGATTCAACATTTTAAATAGCCATTTGAGCACAAAGTAGCATAAAATGATACAAGCGTGCAAATTATTGACCTTAGTTGTCAGTGAAATTTCACTTATTAATTTATAATGACTTGACTTGTCACTGGAAGTGGAGAGATTTGTCGAAATAAAAAATGTAAGTTATGAAAAAGATGATTACTGTTTTACTGATTTCAATTGTTGGAATCAATGGTTTTGCGCAGCAGACTAATGAAAAAGAATTAAGTAATGCTGAAAAGTTTTCGGCGAAATCGGGAACGCTGATTCAAAAGGTGTTTTATCCAATTGGGACAATTAAAAAATGTGAGCTTCAGGTAATTGAATACACAGATTTAATCTCCAACACAAAACAAAAAGCATTGAAACTTTCATTTGATGTTGTTTCTAGCTATTCAACCGATACAAAAACTGCGGTTCTTGATACGGATGAAATTGATGGGTTAATGAAATCTATCAAATTGATGCAAGAGAAGGTTATGTTGACGGTTCCAACAGAGTACACAGAAGTATCATTTAAAAGTAGAGGTGGATTTGAAGCTGGTTGTTTTGTGAGTAAAGAAGCTTGGTCGAGTTACCTTAAACTTGTAAAGTATGATGGTAAAAGCTATGTTTGGATTGAAAAGGATGATCTAACAACGTTTTATGATTTGCTTTCGCAAGCAAAAGTGAAAATGCAATAATCGTTCACAAAAAAAGCTGCAGTAAAAAACCAACCTTGGGAAGCCAGGTTGGTTTTTTTTATATCGATAATTGTAAGATGCACATAAGTTTTTAGCTTTTTAAATGTCCAGTTTTTTATTAAATAAACTGGACAAATTTTGATGTTCGAATGGTTGATTAAAATAGTATGGAATTAAAGTCTTTTCGTTAATTGTTTGAAACATGCAGCAACATCAATCTCAATGGGAATTGGTCTATAAGCATAAGCCGAAAGCTCTGTTTGGTAGATGTTCTTTATTTTCGCCCAAATATTGTCGAAGTCAGTAATTAAGGGAGATTCGTTAATCGTTTTATTTTGCCATTGAAATGGTTCGTCAAAAATATCCCTGTCATGTTGAAGTATTTCTTCGAATCG
>JBIIHD010000209.1:0-3672 GCA_044236095.1 Crocinitomicaceae bacterium
TTATTTGTACTAACAACTGCTCCTGTTGTGATTTCCTCTGCTTGCGCTCCAAATATTGTTGCTCCGAAGAAAAGGCTTGTGATGATGTTGCGTGCTGTTGTTTTCATTTTGTTTCGTTTTATTTTCTGAAACAAAATTGCGCTATATCCAAATCCTTTGAACTATAATTAATGGGTTTTGAACTCAAATTACATAGCTACACAGACGCTATATTCAGTAGTTTAATCACAAACCATACGTGGGATTACTTAGTTTGAGGGGAAAATACAGGCTGATTGATTAAAAATAATGATCCCGTTACTGCCAATTGATAATTTGAAATTGGTCTCGTGAAAAAGTATTTGGAAAAGCATGATGAATCTCACGAATCAGGCCTTCTATCGAATTCTTCTTGTACGTTCGATTAGAAAAAAGCGCAATAATTTCGCGAGCAGGAGATTGATTTGTTTTAACGGAAAAAATAGAATGGAAATCATGTTGATAAGGACTACTGGGTTGATAATTGGATGGTACAAGTGTATATCCACCGTTTTGATCAACCATTTTTAATAAAATCTCTATACTTCCACCTTCATAATTCCATTGATCCGGATTCTCTTTATCCTCAATCTGACAAAACTGCATCATTTGAGTTCTTAAACAATTTCCCCTATTCAATAGCCATGGATGTAAATTATCCAATTGACTTGTCATTAATCGATCTCCATGAAATGAAGGTACATAGGCTTTAATTTCCTCTATAAATAATGGGACAACTCTCCACTTCAGATCTATCATAGGACCTGCCATGATGGCTACATCAATAGATTTCGCCTCCAGAGCTTCAATTAATTCATGCGATTTCAATTCAACAATTTGTAATTGAATTTTATCAAATTTTGCTTGCCACAATGGAAACATTTTTAGAATCAAATAAGAAGAAATGGTAGGAATTACCCCAATTCGAATTCGTTCTTTATATTCACCTTGCATTTGCTTTCTCAACACTTCCATTTTATCCATTTGATGCAAAATCTCACGACAAATCACTATCAAATCTTCTCCAAATGACGTTAATTCCATTGGATTCGTGGAGCGATCAAAAATGGGAAATCCTAGAATTTCCTCCGCTTTTTTAACTTGCATGGATAAAGTTGGCTGAGTTACAAAACAACGCTCACTCGCTTTTTGAAATTGTTTTTCTTCACTTAGAACAACCAAATATTGCATTTGCTGAATTGAAATCATATAGATAATATTTATGCTAAATTAAAAATTATCGATAATATCTAAAAATAGTTCCTTCTAATTTTGATGCAACAATTTAAAATTTTTAAACAATGATACAAGAAATTACATCCTCCGATTTTGAGAACATTCTCAATGAACCATCAAAAATGATTCTTATTGATTTTTATATGCCTTATGGGTGTGGGCCATGCGATATTTTGTATAAAGTACTCTCAGATTACAGCGAAAAAAACAATCACGATCATTTACTTTTTAAAATTGATGCTACCAATAAAAAAAACACCTCCCTTTGTTTGGAATTAGGGATTCGGCAGGTACCAACGCTATTATTGTTCAAAAATGGAAAAGTCATTGACAAGAGTGCTGGTAAAATTACTATGGATGAATTAGTTGAATTTATAGAAAAGCACAGAAATAAATAATTGATAGTTCTACATCCTTAAATGTAATCTTGTTTAAACACAAATCATGAAATTTACTGAACGTAATATTATAAAATTTAACACATGAAAAATCTAACACAATCTTACAAAGACAAACTCAATCAGCTTCTTTCTTCTTATCAAATTCATAATCAAAACTTACGATTGCTTCATTGGAACATTAAAGGCGAGAAATTCTTTGAATTACACAAGAAATACGAAGAATTTTACAATCGCTCTCAAGTAATAATTGATGAATTAGCAGAAAGACTTTTGGCATTAGGCGAAACTCCACTTTCACGTTACAGTGAGTATTTACAACACAGCGTAATTGCAGAATGTCCAATAATTTCTGAAGGAAATCGCGGAATTCAATACCTCATTAACGCACAAAATGATTTGTTGATTGTTGAAAGGGAGTTACTAAAACTTTCTGATTCGCATGAAGATGAAGGAACTAACGCGCTAATTTCATCCTTAATACTAGAAAAAGAGAAAGCAAATTGGATGTTAACCGCCTCAAAACATAAACAAACGGTAGAAGATTCCTTGTATTAATAAGAAATAAAGTAATTTTGCAAACAAATTAAAAATTAATAATAACCAAAATAAAGAGTAAAATGGCAACATTAGTTGGAAAAAAAGCCCCGTCATTTAAGGCGGCAGCAGTAGTTAACGGAGGAGAAATCGTTAAAGATTTTTCATTAGACCAGTATTTAGGTAAAAACCACGTGATTTTCTTTTTCTATCCAAAAGATTTTACGTTTGTTTGTCCATCAGAATTACACGCCTTTCAAGCAGCGTTAGGCGAGTTTGAATCTCGTGGAGTTAAGGTAGTAGCTTGTTCAACTGATACAGAGGAGTCACACTGGGGATGGTTACAAGTTCCAAAAAACAAAGGTGGAATCCAAGGAGTTACTTATCCAATCGTAGCGGATACAGCAAAGACAATTTCAGAAGCTTTTGGAGTTCTAGCAGGTGAATACGAATACGATATGGAAGGTAATCTTACAGCATCAGGACCGATGATTGCATACAGAGGTTTGTATTTAATCAACAAAGAAGGAATGGTTATGCATCAATTGGTTAACTTTTTCCCACTTGGAAGAAACGTTGACGAAGCAATAAGAATGGTCGATGCACTTCAATATTTTGAAGAAAATGGTGAGGTTTGTCCAGCTAACTGGCACAAAGGTGACGCTGCAATGAAGCCATCTTTTGATGGTGTTGCTGACTATTTGGCATCGCATTAAAAAATAATTTCAATAAAATTCTAACCGCTTGCAACTTTGTAGGCGGTTTTTTTGTTGTTTTGCAAACTAAATAAATTTAATAATGAAAAAACTTTTTATTCTTCTATCAATTTCTATTGGCACATTTTCATTTGGTCAAATAACAACACCTCAGGCAAGTCCACAAGCAAAAGTGGAACAAAAAGTGGGTTTAGCAGATATTTCGATCAGTTATTACCGTCCAGCTAAAAAAGGAAGAGTCGTTTTTGGGGACGTTGTTCCTTTTGGTGAATTGTGGAGAACTGGCGCGAACGAAAATGCAAAAATCACCACCTCTGATGCACTTATTTTTGGTAAGGATACGCTTAAAGCAGGTACATACGCCATTTTCACTAAACCTGGTCAAACTAGTTGGGAAATTTTCTTTTACACTGATTATTCAAATTGGGGAACTCCTGAAAATTGGGATGAAAAGAAAGTTGCGCTAAAAACAAATGCTACCGTATTAAAACTAACTGAGACTGTCGAGAATTTTACTATTGGATTTGATAAAATGGAAAATAGTTCTGCCGAAATTTATTTAACATGGGAAAATACGAAAGTGTCTATTCCTTTTTCATTGAATACTAAAGACAAAGTTTTAGCAAGTATTAAAAAAACGATGGATGGACCAACGGGCAATGATTACTACCGAGCAGCATCCTTTTATTTCACTGAGAAAATTGATATGAAAAAGGCGTTGGAATGGTCAACAAAGGCAGTAGAGTTAAGAGGGGAATCAGCTTACT
>JBIIHD010000210.1:0-3663 GCA_044236095.1 Crocinitomicaceae bacterium
TTTCGTAGGTGATTTTGCACTTGTACCATGTATCAGCGTCATCGTAAACAAAAATATCATGCAATTCAGTTCTTGAAATACCAACCACATTAAACTCTCCCCGAATTCGTGAACCCAGTTCCTCATAAATTCTTGCTTCAGCATCAGTGAAGGACATCGCTGCCAATAAATACGGTTCAGAAACACGTTTAAATGTTCCATTTTCCAATTGTCGCGTATATTTCACTTTAACAGTAAACCAACTATTCATTTTTAAAAAATTAGAATACAAAGATAGTTATTGGAAAGGACAAAATGATATTCGATTAAGAGATTACTTTCAAGGACAACTCCATATTAAAAGTAGCTACGAGTTCTTGTTGCTCATTCAAAGCTTTGACAAGGACAAACTGATTTATACGTTGTTTTTCAATTATACTATTTTGTATCATTTTATTTATCAATTCGCCTTGATTACAGCAGAAATGAATATCGGTATCTGCCCGTTTTATAAATTCGGCTTGCATAGATTTAAAAGCGAGTGAAATTTTAACCTTATGTTTTTCTGAAAAATAATAAGCGTGAATTCCGGCAGCAACATCAGCGCCAACAGCCAATGCAGCAAAATACATCGAATTCAAATGATTTTTTGTACGTCTCCGAAGTTTGATTCGTATCATGCATTCAGAATCAGTAATTAAAATCAATTTTGGCCCAACAAAATAGAGTATTGGAATTTTAAACAAACCTAGTAGAAAAAGTTTCCAACGCATTTTCCTAACTGAAAGATTTGAAGTATTAATCATTTTTATTTACAATTTTCTTAAATGTACACAGTTATTATTTAAGAATGACTAATTTCGTTTAATTTCACATTTGTGACTGACTCAATAGTAATAATTCCAACCTATAACGAACTTGAAAACATTGATAAAATGATTCAAGCTGTAATAAGTTTACCAAAAAAAATTGACATATTATTCATTGATGACAATTCACCTGACGGTACTGCTGACGCCATAGAAAAACAGATTTATCATTATCCAGATCAGATTTTTTTAGAAAAAAGAAGTGGTAAACTGGGGCTCGGTACAGCTTATATTCATGGTTTTAAATGGGCACTGAATCATAATTATGAATATATCTTTGAAATGGATTGTGACTTTTCGCACGACCCAAAAGATTTGATTAGGTTGTATGAAGCATGTAAAAATGGAGCGGACGTAAGTGTTGGTTCTCGTTATGTATCAGGAGGAAAAGTAAAAAATTGGCCTTTTGGTAGAATATTAATGTCGTATTTTGCCAGTGTTTATGTTAGGATGATCTTATGGATTAACATTAAAGACACAACTGCTGGTTTTAAATGTTATCGTCAAAATGTTTTACAATCTATTAATTTTGAGAGTATTACATTTAAAGGATATGCTTTTCAAATTTGCATGAAATATGCCGCAATTAAATTAGGTTTTAAAATAAAAGAAGTTCCTATTACATTTATTGACCGATTATATGGTGAATCAAAAATGTCAACTGGAATTTTTAAAGAAGCCTTATTGGGTGTTTGGAAAATGAAAAAAATTGACTTTAAGAAATGAGTAACTATCTAATCAAACAAGCCACTATAATCAATGAAGGCAATCAATTTGTTTCGGATTTATTAATTAAAAACGGGCGAATTGAGAAAATTGATTTTTCAATTAATAACGAGAATAATTTTGAGGAAATAAATGCCGAAGGTTTGCTACTACTTCCTGGATGCATTGATGATCAGGTTCATTTTAGAGAGCCTGGTTTGACGCATAAAGCGACAATTTATACAGAATCAAGAGCGGCTGTGGCTGGTGGAATAACAACCTTCATGGAAATGCCAAATACAGTTCCAAGTGCCGTAACTATCGAAAAACTTGAAGAGAAATATTCCATTGCATCAAAATCTTCCGTTGCAAATTATTCATTTTACCTCGGGACGACCAATAATAATATTGAAGAAATAAAAAAAATAGATCCTTTACAAATTTGTGGAGTTAAAATTTTTATGGGATCTTCAACGGGCGATATGTTAGTTGATGATCCTAAGGCATTAGAGAATGTTTTTCAATATTCGCCTACCATCATCACAACACATTGTGAAGATGATCCGATGATCAAAAAGAATCTTCAGTTCTATTTAACAGAATATGGTGAGGAAATACCAGCTAAATTCCACCCGCTTATTAGAAGTGAAGAAGCTTGTTATAAATCTTCATCCTTTGCTATTTCATTAGCAAAAAAATATAATTCAAAACTACACATTCTTCATATAAGCACAGCTAAAGAGCTAGATCTGTTTACGAATGAGATTGCTCTGAAAGAAAAACGAATTACTGCCGAAGCATGTATTCATCACTTATGGTTTTCTGATGAGGATTATGAGAAATTAGGTAATTTCATAAAATGGAATCCCGCCGTTAAAAAAGCTAGTGATCGAGATGCAATTATGCAAGCTGTTTTAGATAACCGAATTGATGTCATTGCAACAGATCACGCACCTCACACTTTAGAGGAAAAATCTCAGTTATATTCGAAAGCTCCTTCTGGTGGCCCGCTTGTTCAATACGCACTTCTTGCCATGCTTGAGAAAGTTAAACAAGGGGTTATTTCTATTGAGAAAGTTGTAGAAAAAATGGCACATGCACCAGCTGAATTATTTGAAATATCTAACCGCGGATATATTAGAGAAGGCTATTTCGCTGATTTGGTATTAGTTGCCCCTAATAAACCAACTTTTGTCTCAAAAAATTCAATCATTTCCAAGTGTAACTGGTCTCCATTCGAAGGCTATACATTTTCAAATAATATCGAAAAAACTTTTGTCAATGGAAATTTAGTTTATTCGGAGGAGAAGATTTTTGATAGTAATTTGGGGCATAGAATTTCTTTCAATAGATGATAAATAAGTTTATTATACCACTCATTTTTTTGTTATTTTCTTGCAAGGATTCTAAAATTACCGACTCTAATAATTCAAATGAAATTATTACGAGAGATTTAACTATATCTGTACTTGAGGAACTCGTCTTGGTTGAAACTCACCTTCAATCAAAATATCACATGTTAGTGAACTACCAAGATGCATTGACTAAATCTCGTGATTCGATTTTAAAAAGCAAAAATTTAAATCTAACACAATTCAATAAGAGCTTTGAATTTTATGCCAAGTCGGATAAGGAACTGATAAAAGTGTATGAAGACATGCTTAATAATTTGAACGAAAAATCAGCTAAAGTATCTAGTACAAAGAACTAGAAGTATCAGATTAAAAGTCAAATTCAGTATTTTTTTCAATAATATCCCACGTGTGATCGGCTAGTAACCTAACTGTTGCAACAAATGTTAAATTTTGTTTTGTTTTACCCCAATTAGTCGGGCCAACCAGCGATAACGAATAAGTTGTATTCTCCCGTTTGTAAAGATGATAAACATGATTAATTAGTGGCTCAAATCTAATTTCTGCGGAATAAATAAAATGCGAAATGGCTTTTCGATCATTCAAAACCTTTGCTTGATTAGCTAAAAGCTGCATTTGTTCATAAATCTGATTTAACTGCATTTCAGTTTGAAATTCCATTGCAGATATTGATCTACCCTTGATTTTTCCTTGATCCTCAGGTTTAACAAGGGCACTTCCAACAGAATGTGGAAATT
>JBIIHD010000211.1:0-3653 GCA_044236095.1 Crocinitomicaceae bacterium
CCCCGAAGATGTTCCAGTTTGAAAAGTCTGATCCAATCACAATTGCAAGAATAAATGAAGGATTAAATAGGAATGAAATCGTCAAAGAGCAAATTCTAAATCGAAGCAAAACTGGCAGAGAATACTGGTTGGAGCTAAATATAGTTCCGGTTATTGAAAACGGAGAAGTTTCAAGTTATGTTGCTGTTGAAACTGATATCACGGAAAGAATTATTGATGAAAATCGACTTAAGAAGAGTGAGGAGCAAAATAGACGAATTTTGGATAATTCTGCCGAAATGATACATACACTTGATAATAATGGTAATATTTTGTGGGCGAATAAATCTTGGCTAACAAACATAGGATTGACAAAAGAAGAAATTGAAGGTCGAAATATAATGGAGTTCTTAGATGAAAAAACCAAAGAAGAATTTCAAGAAGTTATGCCGAAATTAATGAATGGCGAGTCTGTAAATAATTTAGAATGTGTATTTGTTAATGTAAAAAATAATAATATCGATTTGCGTGGAAAGACTCTGCCGTTGATTGAAAATGGTAAAATAGTGGGTAGCCAGGCTTATTTGCACAATGTCACTAAAATTATTGAAGCAGAAAAAACAATTAAGCAAAAATCATTACTTCAAGATCTGATGATGAAAATTTCTACAGAGTATATTAATTTTCCCATAGAAGATCTTGATAATACCATTTTAGAATCACTGCGTGACATCGCAACTTTTGTTAAGGCAGATAGAGCCTATATTTTTAACTATTACCTAGATCAAGGATATTGTGAATATAAATACGAGTGGGTAGAGGAAGGAATTGAACCTCAAATGAATGATTATAAATTTATTCAATTGGAAACAATGCCTTATTGGTTAGAAAAGCATAAAAATAAAGAATTCGTAATTGTAGAGAATTCAAGTACTCTAACAGATAAAAATATTCAGCAATTATTAGTCACGGAAGGTATTAAGAGTTTAATTACCATTCCTGTTCATGATGATGAAAAATTAGTTGGCTTTGTTGGCTTTGACTTAATTAAAAACTTTAGGTTATTCAGTAGTGAAGAAAAAGAAATTTTAGTATTATTTTCTCAAATGCTGGTAAACGTTTATAAGCGTTTGGATTATATCCGAGAACTAAACGAATCTAAATCGAAAATTGAAGAGGTAAATGCATCTCTAGAACAACGCGTAGCCGAAAACACGAAGAAGAATTTAGATTTATCCAAAAGTATTATCGAACAAGAAAAAATGGCAACCATTGGTGAAATTTCAGCAGGAATAGCCCACGATCTCAATACGCCATTAGGCACAATTAAAGTTGGAGCTGATAACGTTCGATTTATGATTAATTCTCTTTTGAAACAAGAACTAAATCAATTAACAAAAGAGGATTTAGAAATGATTTACAAACGCATCGAAACAGTAGAAACTGAAATGTTTGTAGGTGGACTGCAATTACGGAAAGAGAAAGTTGAATTATTGAATATGATTAAACAGAAGTATTCCGAATACAATTCATACGACTTGGATAAGATGACTGAATTGATGGTAAAGGCAAGAGTTAAAATAGATGATGAAGCCTTTATAAATCGAATTTTTAGTACATCGAATCCACCGTTGTTTATTGAAATCTTATACCAAGTTCAAATGGCATCTGCGCAGCTTGAAACCATTAAAAAATCTAGTGATAAAGCCGTCAAGGTTGTGCAGGATGTTCGTGCTTTTATCAAGGGAGAGAATTCTCAAAATGAAAAGAAACAATTTAATGTTAGGGAAAATATTTCTACTGTTTTGGGAGTTTTTAATTATGAATTAAGACAGAATGTAGATTTAAAGTTTGAGGTGGATCCTAAATTGGAAATGGTTGGTTATGACGTTAAGTTGTTTCAATTATGGTCAAATTTGATTAAAAATGCTTTTGAGGCGATGGATGATCAAGACGAAAAGTATATCGGTATATTCTCCTATGTTGATCAAAATAAGTTGCAATTGACATTTGAAAATAACGGACCTAAAATCCCTGATGAAGTGATGGAAAACATGTTCAAGAAATTTTATACAACTAAATCAAAGAAAAGTGGATCAGGTCTGGGACTCAGCATTGTAAGGAATATTTTGATCGAACATAGTGCAAAAATAGAGGTGACGTCAAATGAACATTTAACTAAATTTATTGTTACATTTGTTCTATGACTGAACTAAAGTACGCTGTTGTATGCATTGATGATGATCCTTATATCCTACAAATGCTCGGCTTTCAATTGAGCAAAATCATTGATCACAAGTGCACTTTATTAGAATATTTTACAGATCCCAACGAGGCATTGTCTGGAATTACCTCGTTAATTGAAGAACGTATTGATATTATTTTTATTATCGTTGATTATCAAATGCCTAAGATGACAGGTGCACAGTTGATTCGTTCCGTTAAAGAAAAATTTCCAGATTTGAATTGCGTAATGCTCTCCGGACAAGCCAATCAAATCTCTGTTGATGAATTGGTTTCCGAAAATTTACTCACATGTTTTATCTCCAAACCATGGGACGAAGAAACATTAGTACAGTTAATAAGTCCTTTGATTCAACAGCATTCTTAACTTTGCCCCATGAAAACGATTTTAATTTTGGGAGCAGGACTTTCTGCTTCGTCACTAATTCGATATTTACTCGAAAGAGCGGAAGCAAATAATTGGTTTCTAAAGATTGTTGATCAAGACATTGAACTTGTTAAACGGAAGATTGCAGGGCATCCCAGAGCAGAAGCTTTAATGTTCAATGCACTCGATCCACACGAACGCAGACCCGTTCTCGGTCATTCTGATTTGGTTATTTCCATGCTTCCTGCTCGTTTTCATGTTGATGTGGCAAAAGATTGTATCGATCTAAGAGTGAATTTAATTACCCCATCTTACATTTCACCAGAAATGAAATCTTTAGATGAAGACGCTCGAAATGCAGGAATTGTCATCATGAATGAAATTGGAGTTGATCCAGGAATTGATCATATGAGTGCCATGAAAATAATCCATGAAATTCAAGGGAAAGGTGGAATAGTGGAAAGTTTTAAATCCTTTTGTGGTGGGTTGATAGCTCCTGAGAGTGATAATAATCCTTGGCATTATAAATTCACTTGGAATCCACGAAATGTAGTTTTGGCAGGGCAGGGTGGAGCGGCATCGTTTATACATAACGGAGAGTATAAGTACATTCCCTACAATCGTTTGTTTGACCGCTTGGATCGCATTAGTATTGGTGATTATGGAAAATTTGAAGGTTATCCAAATCGAGACTCGCTTTCCTACCGTTCATTGTATGGCCTGGATACAATTCCAACTTTATATAGAGGAACCTTGCGAAGACCAAATTTTTGCAAAGGTTTCAACGTGTTTTGCGAATTAGGAATGACAGATGATACTTACAAAATGAGAAATTCAGCGACACTTACGCCTCGAGGATTTTTGAATGCGTTTTTACCTTACCACGATGGCATAACGGTTGAAGATAAATTCAAGATGTTTTTGCGCGAAGACCGTATGTATTTGTATGATCAATTTGAGTTTTTAGGTATTTTTGATAAGGACGAAACGTTTGGAATTCCAGATGCCTCGCCAGCCCAATTGCTTGAAAAATTGTTAACGCGAAAATTATCTCTAGAGGAGG